>JADFWI010000066.1 GCA_015222985.1 Pseudomonadota bacterium
ACCCGCTCGTTCTTGCCATAGAGGTACTCATCCGGTTTGATGGAATGGGCGCCCGTTGCAAGCACTACCACGCCGTGCTCCACCTGCTGAACCTCCCCTGTACCATTCAGGGCCATGTTGGTCTGGAAGTTGCCGATAAAACCGGATACCTCCTTGACCTGGGCGCTTAGATGTACCTCAACGTTCTCGTGGCCGGTTACGTCATCAACAAGTTTGCTCACATACTCCGGTATGCTTTCGCCCTTCCAGGTGTTCTTTAACTTCAGGGCGTGGCCACCAAGGCAGTCTTTTTTCTCAACAATGTGTACCTTGAATCCCTGCCGGGCCAGATCAAGGGTACACACCATTCCGGCTACACCGCCACCTACGACCAAAGCACCAGGTGTAGCCGGCGCCGAGGTCATGGGTAAGGGCTCGATGAGTGAGGCCCGGGAAACTGCCATCCGTACCAGGTCCTTGGCCTTTTGAGTGGCAGCACCAGGATCTCCGGAATGTACCCAGGAGCACTGATCCCGGATATTTGCCATCTCAAAGAGGTATTTGTTCAGACCGCTGTTACGCATGGTTTCCTGAAAGAGTGGCTCATGGGTGCGAGGCGAGCAGGCGGCCACCACAACCCGGTTGAGATTTTGCTCCTTGATTACCTCAACCAATTGCTTCAGGGCATCCTGGGAACAGGAAAAGAGGTTTTCCTGCACATAGACCACATTCTCAACTGTTTTGGCGTATTGGGCTACTTCAGGGACATTGACCACGCCAGCTATATTTGCACCGCAGTTGCAGACAAAAACTCCAATCCTTGGCGGTTCTTCTGAGACGTCTCTTTCCTCGGGGAAAATCTTCTCCTTCACCAGTGTGTTGCGCACGGGCGCCAATACGGATGCTGCGGCACCTGCGGCTGCCGAGGCTTCCATTACGGAATAGGGGATATCTTTGGGGCCCTGGAAGGCGCCGCAGGCATAGATCCCGGGTACAGATGTACTCACAGGAGCAAAGCTGCTGGTCTTGGCAAATTTGTAATGATTTAGCTCGATTTTCAGCTTTTCTGCCAGTTCTGCCACACCAGCCGAAGGCTCAAGGCCGACGGAAAGCGCAACCATGTCGAACTCTTCCTGTCGAACTTTGCCATCTTCGGTCACGTAGCGAATCTGCAAGTTATCCGAACCAGGCACCTGGTCAATGCTGTGTACCCGGCACCGCACAAAACGCACGCCTTTTCCCCTGGCACGGTTGTAATACTGCTCGAACTCCTTGCCACAGGTGCGCATATCCATGAAAAAGATGGCCGTCTCCAGGCCATTTTTGGAATGCTCCTTTGCAACGAGGGCCTGTTTGATTGCGTACATGCAGCAAACGCTTGAGCAGTAACCATTATTAGAAAAGTTGATGTCCCGTGAGCCCACGCACTGGAGCCAGGCGATCTTTCTGGGTTCCTTGTAGTCCGAAGGACGTATGAGGTGGCCCTGGAAAGGGCCAGAGGCGGAAAGGATGCGTTCTAATTCGGTGCTCGTGACTATGTTTGGAGAGATCCCATAACCATATCTTGATAACACGTCGTCACTTGTGCGACCAAACCCGACAGCGAGTATGACCGCGCCCACATTGATCTCTATGTCCTGAGCCTGCTGTTTGAAATCGATGGCCTTGGCCTGGCAGACCCTCTCACACTGTTTGCATTCCTGATTCGTCAGGAAGAGACAGGCGTTCGGGTCCACATGAAAGGCCGCTGGTATGGCTTGCTGGTAATCGATGTGTACGGCCTTGGTTTGGCAAAGCCCTTGGTTATAGTCATCTGTGATGGGAACCGGACAATAATCGGCACACGTCCTGCAGGCCGTGCATCGATCCTGATCCACATAGCGGGGCAGGCGATGTACCGTGGCAGTGAAGTTGCCTGCTTTTCCCTGGAGGGATGCGAGTTCTGCCTTGGTGATGATTTCGATGTTTGGAGACCGACCGGCCTCCACCAATTTCGGAGAGACAATTCAGATGGCACATTCATTTGTGGGAAACGTCTTGTCGAGTTGTGCCATGGCTCCGCCGATGGAAGCCTTTTTTTCCACGAGATAGACGTAGAAGCCCAGATCAGCCAAATCCAGGGAGGCCTGAATGCCTGCAATCCCGCCGCCAACGACCAAGACAGCGCCGACCATGTTATGATTGTTGTACGTGTTCATGGTCTCTTTTGTTTTGTCCTAAAGTTGCTCATCCCTGGCCCAGACCGCGATCATAGGCACAGTAGATTGATCCAAGGATATCGCGCCCCTGGCCCAGACCGGGATTGCTAGCTTGATACATAGCGACAAACCACGCGCCAGGGCGGGCCACGATATGAACACGGAGTATCGGAGTGGTGGAGTATTGGAGTAATGAAAAAGCCGAGATCCCCAGATTCTCAATCATCTACTAACTCCAATGCTCCTGAATTGCACCAGCGCACACAGGAGGGATTGGGGGGGATGCCGCAGAAGTCACACTTCAGGGGAAAGCCTGTGTCTGCTTCAATGAAAAAGGGTTTCTGAGGACAGGATGCCCGGCAGAGCAAACACATGTCGTAGACTTGGTCCCCGATTTTTACATTGAGCTTTGAGGTGCAAGCCGCATCCACAAAGGGACCGGCAATCACAGGAAAAAACACATTACCTTCACGAAAAACACGAATTCGGGCCCTTCGGGGATTCGCTACTCCGGTCACATGATTCAGAGAGCAGGCTATCTCACAATGCCTGCAACCCGTGCACTTGTCGTGGTCGATCTTTATCCTTGGCATGGTAGTATTTCAGAAAAAGATTTTGGGGTTATCGATTTTGTCAGGAAATGTGACTTCCTGCTCTATTCCAAACAGATACTGGATACTGGTCACTGGATCCTGGATAAAATGTCAAAAATCAGATTGTCATCCAGTATCCAGATTACAGTCCCAAAGCCTCCAACGTTTCCGGCCGCGGTTCGCCTTTTTCGTTCCACCCGCGAAGATCGTAGTACTTGGGAAGCATTTCATTTACCTTGCTGATCTGACCCTGAGCCGGACCATCAGGGATCGGTTCATTAAGGAGTCTACCGGGTAGCGTGTCATGGGTATGGTCGAATCCGGCACCCATATTGAAAAGTTTTTCCTGGTTCCAGATTCGGTCTCCAATCCTCAAGAGGTCTTCCGCGCGGTACTCAGTGCCTAAGCAACTGTTGATCATGGGGACGAAATTATTAAACTTGAGCCCCATCAACGGCCAGTTGCAAAGACCCAGGGAATCCATGATAGCAGTCATATCCTGGTATCGTTTTACCAGTTCAGGTTTGCCCTCCGTGCTCCAGGGATCCAATTCCTCGTGCACATTCAACACCTCCTCAAAAAAGGTGTATGCGTAAAGATGATGGGGTCCGTAATTGCATGTGGCAAAATGGAGCCCCATACCCTGGATACACCTGGGATCAAAAGGGGCCATGGGCAGCCCCTTGACACCCATGAAGCGTTTTGACTGGCCATATTCCTTAGCCAGGGCATCTCCCCCTTTTCCTATTCTCTTGGCATGCCCCTTTTTTGTGGCCATAAGCGTCAACGCCTGAAGGAGATCTTCTCCTTGTCCAAACCTTAATTCAAGCTTAAGGGCGTCTCTGTCAGTAATCCCTTTTTCCACCAATTCCATGGCTGTAGCCACGGTCCCTCCTGCTGCTATGGGATCCAGGCCCATTTCGGCGCAGATCATATTGGCCATTCCAATGGTGGTCAGGTCCTGAATACCGCAGTTGAGGCCAAGGGCTCCGATAGCCAGGTATGTGGGCGCCATCCCTTTTCCCTTGAAAAGGGGATTGTTAATATCTGTCTTCTTAATACAGGCGACGGGACAGGCAAAACACCCCCTGCTCCTCAGGGCAAAGGCATTGGAGAGCACTTCGGTCCCGATATCTTTTGATGCGGCGAAAGCGGCTGCCTGGAAATTTTTATGAGGGAGTATGCCCTTTTGATAACAAAGACCTACAAGAAAAGCAGAGCCCCAGGCAGACATGGATTGTGAGGTAAGGGGGGCGCTATTTAACTTATTGATCAGGTTGGTGACGACGCGCACAAACCGGTCACCGTCTGCTATTGAAAGGGAATGGCTTCCTTTAACAGCAATGGCTTTAAGGTTTTTGGAACCCATGACCGCGCCAATTCCGGCCCCGCCAACGGACAGAAAGCCGTCATTTACGATGTTCGCCAATGGGACTAATTTCTCGCCGGCCGGACCGATAGATACCAGATATGTTTCCCTGCCTGCCCACTTGTCCTCCAGATTGCTTTTGAATACTACTTCTGTTTCCGATGTGGTGCGGCCCCATGATTCAAGGGCTGGCCGGATGTTGATTTTATCGTCCAGGATGGACAGGATCACCGGGGATTCGGCTTTCCCTTCAATGATGATCATGTCGAACCCTGCAAACTTGAGTTCTGCCCCAAAGTGACCTCGCATCTTGGCGCAGGCAATGGTTCCGGATAGCGCGCTCTTTGTTACAGCATTACAGGAAGCCCCTGTAACGGCGCCTGTGCCCACCAGCGGACCGGAAACAAAGATCAACTTGTTTCCCGGTTCGAGGGGGTCAGTTTTGGGGTCCACCTCGTCCGAAAATATCTTCACCCCGAGGCCTCGGCCGCCCACGAACTTGCCGAGCAGTTCAGGGTCTATTTCTTCAACCGAGTGTTTGCCTTCGGACAAATTGACCCGAAGGCAACGACCGGTACATCCGTACATTTGTCACCTCTTAAGGAAACGCCACGAAATGGGATGATCGAGTTATCATTTTTCCTCAAGGCTGAAGCTAAATCCATTAAATCCGAATTTCGAATATCGAAATCCGAAA
>JADFWI010000439.1 GCA_015222985.1 Pseudomonadota bacterium
AATTATGTGGCCTACAAATCTCATAGGAAAAAACGTCTTTTACAATTAGAACTACTTTCTGTAAATATGTCGCTGTAGTATTAAAGCTAACAAGGCTAATTAGCCGACGCAAAAAGCCGGGCGGCTGATTAGCGCCGTTCGGCACAATGGGAGAACATAATGGCAGGGAAACCACAACCGCTCAGCAAAGGCCAAACCTCTGAAGTTATCTCGCTTTTTCGCAGGCAACTGCTCAGCTGGGGTCTTGCTTTCCTTGTTATTCTCACGAGCGTAACAGGGTTGACTCCACGGCCACAGTGGGCATAGAATCGGATTGGCAGAGTTGGTCAAGGATCATTTTCAGGTCATTTGGCAGCTTTTTACTGATGAGGATCCTTTAGTTGTCATCAATGACACAGAGGAAACAATCTTTTGAGTGGAGATCGATCCCGCAATAGTATTTCATTTGGTGGCCTCCTCTCGGTGTCGGATGTAAGCAAAGAGTCTACATACATCATATCACCTAGGCGGCCGCCTTTAATAATTATCAATGGTATTAAGCTGAAAACCACCACGCCCGGCTTCGGGCTTTTGCCAAGCTCAGTGGTTTGGCAAGTGTCCGGCATCTTCCGAGTTCAGTGTGTGGTGTTTTCAGCTTATACCGGTCGTTCGAATGTCCAGGATAGATTGCACTTGTTTTTAGTGCTGAATTTCGTTACACTAATCGGTGCCATATAGAAGGGAACGCTACGATGAGTTTTACGGTCAAGTATTTCCGGAAACCAAGACCCGGTCCAGAAGCCATGATGGAAACACATCTCGTGTCTCGACTTCCAGAGGCTTTTCCGGAAACCCCATATCCCAGGTGGGCGGCTGGGTCCCTTCCCGTGGGAGCCGGAATGCCCGATCTTCTTATCATTTCCTGTGATCCGCAAGTGTTTGCCCTAACTGACCTTGAACTGCCTCACAGTGATATTCTTGCCTATCTAAAGGCCGTAGGATGCGCTCGCTTTGAGACAATCGTGGAAAGGGTGAAACTACCACGGAAACGAGCAATGCGCTGCCTCGACATTCTCGCAGAAGCTGGTGCAGTTAGTGAAAATCGGGGCATATTTTCCATGGTATCCCTGTGGCGGAATATTCTTCCCGAGATCATTGCTGTAGAAGTCAAAGTGCAGGATTGGCGTAAGGCTCTTGATCAGGCAATGCGCAACAGTCTCTTCGCTCACCGAACGTATGCAGCCATGCCTGCGGCAGTTGCCAATCGGATCAAATCTGAAGCTGTACTGCGGAAATTCGGGGTCGGATTATTGGCCATGGAGGCTGATGGTGAGATAACAGTTGTTCGCCGCGCTCCTTACCGGCAGCCGCGTGTTTGGACATACTACTATCAACTCGCTTGTAGAACCGCCCAGTATTGCGAGACATAGAAGAATATGCCGTTTATCGTTCAACTTCAGGATGCCCAGGCTACGTTTCCTGATTACAACTTCATAGCTCCTTTGACGCCAAGTGAGCAAAAAGCTGCTTTCCACGTGCAAGATGCCGACGGAAACGATCTATGTTTTAAGATCATTGCGCCGAATTATCATATTGACCGGCTTCAGCGCGAAATCCAGGCTCTTCAGTCAATTGACCATGACAATGTTGTGAAGTTGGTCGAATACACATTCTCCTCCCGACCCGGACAGCAACGTCATTACATTGTCGAGGAGTTTATCGAAGGAAACGACCTCACGACCAAGCTACAAGGGCATGGCTGGAATCGGGTAGAGGTTGCTGATGTGTTTGCAATGATTTTGGACGGTTTGGGTGCGTTAGATGCACACAACATCGTTCACCGTGATCTCAAGCCCAGTAATATCCGTGTTCGCCCTGATGGGCATCCAGTGATCATTGATTTTGGCCTTGCCAGACATATAGGCCTTCCCGATATCACACGAACGGAAGACGGTGCCGCGATCGGAACACCTATTTATTTCGCCCCGGAGCAGTTTAACGGAACCAAACACGACATTGATTCAAGGACGGACATTTTTGCCGCCGGTGTTCTCATGTACGAAGCGCTTGTGGGCGAACATCCGTTCTGGCAGCGTGGCATGAATAGGCAGCAACTGTCTGATGCTGTATGCAATTCCGATGAATATCGGCACATATCCACTTTCGCCGCGTTACCTGATCGATGGCAATTGATCTTAGATCGTATGCTTAAAAAGAACAGGGCAAGCAGACCGCATAATGCGGCTCAAGTAGCAACTATTCTGAGGAAAATTCGAGAAGACTAATGCAACGCGGATTCTGGCATCAATTTGGCGATCGTAGTCAGCGCCTTGCACAAGAGCAGTTGGCTAATGGCAATGGTGTCGGGGTCATCATCAGTCCTCGAGATTTGACTTATGAAAAGGCTATTGAATACGCTGAATCTTACAAGGACGCGGGAGCTGAAGTCCTTATTGATCACCAGTTTTACGTGCCTCACTTCACAAATGCACAGCTCGCCTCTTATCCCATCAGCGACTACCGAATTTCCGTATCCGATCTTAACCGCCTAAGCGATCCCGACGCTTCTCGGTTGGCTGCATCATTGGAGCTAATCAACCAGCGCATTAGGGCTAATGCAGTCCTTGCGCCAGCCCTCGTCTATGAAGCCGGTCGCTCAGATATCGACCGCCTTAATGCCCGCCTGTTCCAGATATCACAAGAGGTTGGCAACAATCTAGGAATACCAACCTATGCCACGGTAGTTCTGGGGCAATCCACCACGACATCCCAGACGAATCTGGATTCGGCTCTATCACGAGCAACATCCCTCAACGCGGATGGTTGGTACTATGCTTTTGAGTTTCCTCCCGAACGCGTGCCGTCCGATGCTGATACCGTTTACAGGTGTTGTAAGGCTGGATTGATTTTGGCATGCACTGGCAGGCCGGTATTGCATGGGTATGCCGGTCCGATGGCACTTCTCTCTATGGGTTTTGGCGCGACCGGTTCGGCTATCGGACACAGCCAGATCCTGTGGCGGTTTCCAAGGGAACGCTGGGCTCCCAGCGATGGCCAAGGCGGTGGAGGAGACGCACCGCCGAGATTCTTCTCAACTACCCTTTGGGGCACAATAATCTATCCCGATGAGACAGCTTTGCTTTCTCCCGCATTACAGTCGGAAGTCCTCACTCTTTCACCCTTTTCAGACCCAGTAAATTCTAACCTAAGGTGGCCACGCTGGGAGGCAAACAAGCACCTCATTTATGCTATCGGCCGGGCCATAACTGACATTTCTGGAAATCCTGACCCAAGGACGTGCGCTCAGCAAGCTATTGACAAATTGTCATCCGCTACAAATTTGCATGGGCGTATTGCTGCGACAGGGTTAAATCTGGGTGATAGAACTAACGTCTATCAGGCTGCCTGGGTACGCGCGTTGAGGCGCTTGATGACTGATGCTTCAAACGACTACGATTACTTGTCTTTACTTGCCTAAGAGACTGGCATATCTGCAGAATTAGGACGTCACAGGGGTAACTTCTGAACCAGAAAGATGAAACTCTTCCGAATCGGGTAAGGGGAGGTTTTTCTCCTCCCCTCCCCAGACCACACCGCATGCGGGTCCGCACGGTGCGGTTCCTGGTAAGTTTTAAAAGGCATTTTCAAATACCTCTCAGGGCTGGCTACAAGCTAAGCGCCGACTGAATTGGCTCTGCCGG
>JADFWI010000440.1 GCA_015222985.1 Pseudomonadota bacterium
ATCAAAAAAGCTTCAGCAACAAGGCGCTCGTGGCGCTTGCCCTGCTGACAGCCGCCAGTGAACCGGGGCAGAAGGAATTGATGATTCGGCTTATTGTAAACCTTATTTCGGAGGAAGGCTGATACTGAAAAGTTTCAGGATTTTTTTTATATGTACTCAGAAGACGACCTCATCCCACTTTCAGCCTTGCAGCATATCCTATTCTGCGAGCGGCAGTGTGCTCTAATCCATATTGAACAGATATGGAGTGAAAACCTGTTCACCGCCGAAGGCAGAATTATGCACGAGCGGGTTCATGAGGCGGACCGGGAATCAAGAGGCAATGTTCGTATTGAGTACAGCATGTGGCTTCGCTCATTTCGGCTTGGGCTGATCGGCAAGGCGGATGTTGTCGAGTTTCATCGAAAACCGGCTTTGCAGAACACAGGATCGGAAGTATGGGTGCCGTTTCCTGTGGAATACAAACGGGGTAAACCAAAGAAGGATAATTGCGACAAAGTGCAGATTTGCGCTCAGGCTCTGTGTCTGGAAGAAATGCTGGATGTTGAAGTTCCATGCGGCGCGCTTTTCTATGGGAAGAAGCGCCGGCGAACAGATGTTGTTTTTGATGAAGCATTGAGACGGCAGACCGAAGATACGGCAATGCGTCTGCACGAATTAATTGCATCCGGCCGGACTCCAAAACCGGTCTATTCGCCAAAGTGCGATAGCTGTTCATTGGTGCACCTATGTCTTCCTAAGATATTGGGGAAGAAGCGTTCTGTAAAACATTATTTATCTGGAGCGATACAGGAGTCATGAAAAAACACCTTAATACCCTTTTCGTAACTACCCAGGGAGCCTATCTTGCAAAAGAAGGTGAATCGGTTATCGTAAGGGTGGAAAAAGAAACCCGCCTGCGCATCCCTGTTCATACATTAGGAGGGATTGTCTGTTTCGGCAACGTTGGTTGCAGCCCGTTTTTGATGGGATTTTGCGCTGAGCGTGATGTAGCTATCAGCTTTTTGTCTGAGTATGGACGCTTTCTTGCAAGGGTGCAGGGCCCTGTTTCCGGAAATGTCCTGCTACGGCGGGAGCAATACCGCAGGGCAGACGACATGACGATTTCTGCTAAAATGGCAAGGGCCGTGCTTACCGGCAAACTTGCCAACTGCCGCACTGTATTGCAAAGAGCATTAAGAGATCACTCTGATAAGTTTGATAAAGATCAAGTCGGCCATGCTTCAAGGCAGATTAGCGTTTCTCTGAGGCGCTTGCAGGAAGATGTGCCTTTGAATTCCATGCGAGGCATTGAAGGCGACGCGGCGCATGTCTATTTTAATGTGTTTGATCATCTCATTACCTCACAAAAACAAGACTTCTTTTTTCAGGATCGAAATCGGCGACCACCATTGGATAATGTAAATTGTCTTCTGTCATTTTTATACACACTTGTAATGCACGATGTCCGTTCTGCCCTTGAATCTGTGGGATTAGATCCGGCGGTCGGTTTTTTACACAGAGACCGTCCAGGAAGGCCGGGTTTGGCACTCGACCTGATGGAGGAATTTCGTCCTTTTATTGCAGATCGTTTAACGCTTTCATTGATAAACCTTTCACAGGTGCAGAAAAAAGGATTTAAAAAGTCAGAATCAGGCGCTGTATTGATGGATGACGAGACAAGAAAGACCGTTTTGGTGGCCTATCAGAAACGAAAACAGGATGAAATAATGCATCCGTTTATTGAAGAAAAGGTCACACTCGGATTGTTATTTCACGTGCAGGCATTATTGCTGGCTCGATACCTGCGCGGAGACCTGGATGGATACCCACCCTTTGTGTGGAAATAGAGGGAAAACAAGATGTTTGTATTGGTCAGCTATGATGTTGCTACCAGTAAGGACGGAGGGCAGCGCCGTCTGCGCAGGGTGGCAAAGGCGTGTCTGGATTATGGGCAGCGGGTTCAATATTCCGTTTTCGAGTGTATAGTCGATTCTGCCCAGTGGACGGTTCTCCGCCAAAGGTTAATTGATGAGATTGATCCAAAGGAAGACAGCCTGAGGTTTTATTTTCTGGGTTCTAACTGGAAGCGTCGCGTAGAACACGTAGGAGCTAAAAAATCACTTGATCAGGAGGGGCCGTTGATTGCTTAAAGATCGTGTGCGAACCAGAAGCTCACAAATGGCTGTATACGATATCGCTCACGAATGGGCTTTACTCGAGGGCATATATTGCCAATGGGGTTCGCACTGAGTGTGGTATGTTGAAAATAAGGAGGCCATCGGAATTGTTCTTTGACAATCGAATATATTATATGTTGAAAAAAGCAGGTTCGCAGAAAGCAGAAAATAACTTTTTTAGATTCAATTAGTTAGAAAGAAACAGTCGCCCTCCATGCGGGGGCGTGGATTGAAACATCAATGCATATCCAGTTTCTCCGCCAGACACATGTCGCCCTCCATGCGGGGGCGTGGATTGAAACTGCTATTATTTTAATGTCTGGATACTTGTCTGTAGGTCGCCCTCCATGCGGGGGCGTGGATTGAAACTGAAAAATGGAGAGAGGGTTGATAATAGATTTTGTCGCCCTCCATGCGGGGG
>JADFWI010000441.1 GCA_015222985.1 Pseudomonadota bacterium
GGAGAGCTCGTAGCCAAGGCTACTTCCCGGCCTTCGTAGCCGTTGCCACTTCGGCGGAGTAGGCTGGCGAAGTCGGCGACCTAGCCTAAAGGACCAGGTTTTCTAAACTGAAATGAACAAATCAGATAAGAAGTGGCTCACGGCTCATTTTGGCAGTCAGGTTCTGTTTGACGAACCCATGTCCCGTCATACGACCTTTGGGATCGGAGGGCCTGCCGATGCCATGATTACTGTGAAGACCGATCGAGAGATAACGGGCCTCATAACGTGGGCTAATGACGGGGGACATGCGTTAATGATTCTTGGCGCCGGAAGCAACCTGTTGGTCCGTGACGGAGGGATTCGAGGGCTTGTGCTCAAGCTTGCCAACGGGTTTGAGAGCATTGAGCAGTGTCCTCAGGCGAGTCCCAGCGGGGGCGCCGATGTGAAGGCCGGGGCAGGTGTTTTAGTTTGGCAACTGGGTCGCTACGCCCTTGAGCATGGGCTGGCAGGCCTTAATTTTGCGCTGGGAATTCCTGGAACAGTAGGTGGGGCGTTGCGGATGAACGCAGGGGCTTGGGGGGCATGCATGGCGGATATCACAAGCTCCATGTCTCTGCTTAACCGCAATGGCGTTATTGTCACTATAGGCAAGGAGCAACTTCTGTTTTCGTACAGGGGTCTGGAATTGGAAGAAGGCAGTATTATCTTGCGAGGGGAGTTTCAGCTCAGGCGGGCAGATCGGAAGGCCCTTCGAAGGGATGCCCTCCAGATACAGAAAAAGCGGAAGTCCCTCCAACCATTCTCCCTGCCAAGCGCTGGGTCCATATTTCGGAATCCGCCCGGGGAAGTGTCCGCTGGAGAGCTGATTGACAAGGCCGGTCTGAAGGGGCTTTGCAAAGGGGGGGCGGAAGTTTCAACAAAACATGCGAATTTTATTGTGAATAAAGGACATGCCAAGGCTTCTGACGTCCTTGCGCTAATGGGGCAGATAAGGGAAACCGTGTTTGATCAGTTTGGAGTTCGCCTGGAGCCGGAGGTAATCATCGTTGGCTAGAAAGCGGGTTCGCAAGAACTACTATAAGAACAGCCTGGCAAAAAGAACAGGGCGGATCATAGGGCGTTGTGTTCTGTCCGTGAAGATATTGCTTCTGATGACTGGCATAGGCGGGACAAGCTTGCTCTTTATACTGGCC
Organism: Pseudomonadota bacterium; assembly: GCA_015222985.1. Lineage (GTDB taxonomy): Bacteria > Desulfobacterota > Desulfobacteria > Desulfobacterales. The sequence continues at coordinate 1,176 of JADFWI010000441.1, forward strand.
CACGATGTCCTTACGCAAAGCTCTTACTTTGAAGCTCGGACGATTACCGTGGAGGGGAACGACAGGCTTTCGACAGAGGCGATTCTGAAACAAGGCAAGATTAAACCTCATGATAACATATTAGAGGTGAACCTGAGGGTTCTTCGCGACAGGCTCTTGGCCAATCCCTGGATTGCAGCAGTGGAGGTGGAGCGAGAACTGCCGGATACTATTCACATTCGAGTTAGGGAACGAGTGCCCATTGCCATGGTGGAGCTAAACCGACCTTATTATCTGAGCGAGACTGGTGAGATATTCAAGCATGTTGCACCTTCAGATCAAACAAGGGCGCCTGTCGTCACCGGACTTTCGCTCTCAGATATCGATCCGAGTAACCCGGGACGCTTTCCCTTATTCAGGGCAGTTATGGAAGTGCTTCATTTGAGCAGGCTTCACGGGAGTATTCTGCCACCCCATGGCCTTCAAAGAATCCACGCTGACCCGGAGATGGGACTGACTCTTTTTGGATTTGAGAACAACATGGCCGTCAAGTTCGGTTTTGGGGGCTACGAGTCAAAATTCAATCGACTGCGAGATATGATTTCATATCTAAGGCGTGGGGGGCAGTTGTTGAATGTAGGGTCCATGGATCTGAATGATTTAGACCGCGTCGTAATTAGACCCTCAAGAGGGGTATCTCTCCTCGGGGTGTGCTATCGAAAGGAGACGTGAAAGTGGGGGAAAAAGAAGAGCTCATCGTTGGCCTGGACATAGGCACGACAAAGATATGTGCCGTGGTTGGTGAAGTAAGTCCTGAAGGGATAGACATCGTGGGGATCGGAACCCATGCGTCCGTTGGCCTTCGCAAAGGTGTGGTTGTCAATATCGAATCGACTGTTGATTCCATCCAGAGAGCCATAGAAGAGGCAGAGTTGATGGCTGGCTGTGAGATCAGCTCGGTTTATGCAGGCATTGCCGGGGGCCACATAAAGGGTTTCAACAGCCACGGGATCGTTGCAGTCAAGGGGAACGAGGTCGCTCAAAGGGACATTGATCGCGTGATTGACGCAGCGCGGGCAGTGGCTATTCCCCCGGACCGTGAAGTCATTCACGTGCTTCCCCAGGAGTATATTGTTGACGAGCAGGATGGAATCCATGACCCCCGTGGTATGTCCGCGGTTCGGCTGGAGGCCAGAATTCACATTGTAACTGGTGCGGTTACCTCGGCCCACAACTTGATCAAGTGTGCCAATCGGGCTGGTCTTGATGTATCCGATATCGTCCTCCAGTCCCTTGCATCGAGTGAAGCTGTGCTGAACAAGGAAGAAAAGGACCTCGGAGGGGCCTTGATTGACTTCGGAGGAGGCACCACAGATCTGGCGATTTTTAGGGGGAAGAGCATCAAACACACGTCGGTGCTGGCCCTGGGCGGAAACAACTTGACCAATGACATATCGGTGGGCCTGAGGACCCCGATGGCAGAGGCTGAAAAGATCAAGATCAAGTATGGTACCTGTCTTCCAGACAGCATAGGCAAAGATGAGACTATTGAGGTTGCCGGTGTGGGCGGACGGAAGCCGAGGACCCTGTCCAGACAGATCCTGGCTGAAATCTTAGAACCCAGAGTGGAAGAGATCTTCAACCTTATCAACAGAGACGTCTATCGGGCCGGGATGGAGGATGTGGTCGCTTCAGGAATTGTGGTTACGGGTGGATCTTCTCTGTTGGAAGGCGTTGTGGACATAGCAGAATCGGTTTTCAGCCTTCCCGCACGGATCGGAAGACCCATGGGGATAAGAGGCTTGGTGGATGTAGTGAACAATCCCATGTACGCCACAGCCGTTGGGCTGGTCGTATACGGAGCAAGAACCCAGCCCAGAAAAAAGTTCAGGATTCGAGACAAGAATATCTTTAATCGTGTCATGGCTCGGATGAAGAAGTGGTTCAAGGAGATAATCTAGAGGGACAGAAAACAGGAGGTGGGACAATGGTATTCAATTTTGTTGAGAGCGAAAAAGTGGCCAAGATTAGAGTGATTGGTGTGGGCGGGGCAGGAGGCAATGCAGTCAACAACATGATTTCATCAAAGCTTCAGGGGGTGAAATTCATCTCAGCCAACACAGATGCCCAGTCCCTTGAAGTCTCAAAGGCAGCGGTGAAGATCCAGATTGGGGAGAAACTGACTGAGGGCCTCGGAGCCGGAGCAGATCCTGAAATCGGCAGGCAGGCAGCTATGGAGAGTGTTGATGCTATCCGCAATGCAGTGGGAAACAGCCACATGGTTTTCATAACTGCCGGCTTAGGCGGGGGCACTGGCACGGGCGCCGCACCTATAGTCGCTGAGGTGAGCAAGGAGTCTGGCTCCCTGACTGTGGCAGTGGTGACAATGCCTTTCAGTTTTGAGGGCAAAAAACGCATGAAGCAGGCCGAAGAGGGTATGAAGGCCCTCAAGGAAGTGGTGGACACAGTTATCACCATTCCCAATGACAGACTTCGGGGTTTAGCATCCAGGAACGCCACCATGATTGAGATGTTCAGGAAGGCCGATGACGTGCTCCTGCACTCGGTAAAAGGGATTACAGACCTCATCATGATGCCCGGCCTTGTAAATCTTGACTTTGCTGATGTGAGGACCACGATGTCCAAAGCAGGGCTGGCCCTTATGGGAACAGGGATAGCCAGCGGCGAGGACCGGGCAGTGGAGGCAGCCGAAAGAGCCATATCCCACCCGCTTCTGGAGGATGTTTCCATTGGCGGCGCACGGGGCGTATTGATGAACATCACCTGCGGGCCGGATTTGACTATGGCTGAAATGGCGGATGCCTCGGACCGTATCTACAACGAGGCCGGCGATGATGCAGAAATTATCTGGGGCGCAGTGCTGGATGAAAACATAGGGGATGAGCTCCGGGTTACAGTCATTGCCACCGGCATCGAGTCTGAAGAAGAACTCAAGAAGACCAGGTTCTCAGGAAAGGTGCGCGACATCACAGAGGCAGACCTTGTACGGGCCGCAAATCTTGACGAACCGACCTTCATCCGAAAGGAAAAAGCAGTGGGCGAAGGAGGCGGAGCCCACTACAGAGGATATCGTGGGATAGTCCTGGATCATGACGACCTGGAAGTTCCTACCTTCATGAGAAAAAAAGCAGATTGAGAAGAACCCGTACAGAGTTCCTCTCGGCAGAGACTGGAACCATCAGGAAAGGCTGGCGGGGCAAGGTCTCTGTTGCGCTAATCTATCCCAATCGTTACCAAGTCGGGATGTCAAACCTCGGTTTCCAGACAGTATACCGCCTCATGAACGATTTGGAGGATGTTGTATGTGAAAGGGCATTTCCTTCTGAAAGAGAAGGGACAGGAAACGGACGACTCCGGTCCCTGGAGTCCAATAGGGCGTTGGCGGACTTTGACATCATCGCCTTTTCCATCTCCTTTGAAAACGATTACCTGAACCTCCTCGCCGTCCTGGCAGAAGCTGGCCTCCCTCTGTTGTCATCAGAGCGAACCCCCCCCCATCCTCTGATCATTGCTGGGGGAGTGACCAGCTTGCTTAATCCTGAACCCATAGCGCCCTTTGTAGATTGCTTCCTGATCGGGGAGGCAGAACCGATTCTGCCGAGCTTTTTTGATATCTTCAGAAAACACTCACAGAAAGAGGCCTTCCTGGAAGCTTTGACCACATATGTTCCGGGAGCTTATGTCCCAGCTTTATATCATGTTACGTATGAGACCGATGGCACAATTGCACAATTCCTGCCAAAGGGCGACCTTCCGGTTAAGGTCAGGCGGGTAATTGTCGAGGATCTTTCTCTTTATGACACTTACACCACTGTCCTTACCCCGCACACGACCTTTGACAATACTTGGCTCGTAGAGGTTGCACGCGGGTGCCCCCACGGATGCCGGTTTTGCGCGGCCGGATATGTGTATCGACCCCCACGGTTCAGAACAGCGGCACAGTTGGAAGATTCCTTGGACGAGGCAGCGCTCCACGCTGGAAGGGTCGGTCTTGTGGCTGCGGCTTTAACGGATATTCCCTTCCTTGAAGAGCTCTGCCTCAAGGCTATTGCTCACGGTCTCAGGGTTTCTTTCAGTTCCTTGAGAGCGGATCTTCTGAGTCCGGAATTTATGGAGATTCTTAAGCGGACCGGTGCAAAGACAGTCACTATTGCCCCGGATGCGGGCTCAGAACGGATGCGCCGTGTGATCAACAAGGGGATTTCTGAACAGGATGTGTTCAAGGCCGTTGAGATGCTGGTTGGCGCTGGAATACCCAACATTAAGCTCTATTTCATGGTGGGGCTTCCTGGTGAGACTATGGCCGATGTGGAAGCCATCGTGGCCCTATGCAACAAGATTAAACACCGGTTCTTGAAGGCCAGCCGGCCAACGGCAAGGCTTGGCCGCATCGTCGTAAGCCTGAGTTGTTTTGTCCCAAAACCTTTTACACCCTTTCAGTGGGTTCCGCTGGAAAGCGTGAAGGATCTCAAAGCCAAAATCAAGCATGTAAAAGACGGGTTGAGGCGGGTCCCCAACATTCGGGTTCATTCAGATCTGCCGAGGTGGGCCTACATACAGGCATTGCTTTCGCGGGGGGATCGGCGCACTGCAGAATTACTGGTGGCAGCCCACAAAAACAACGGCAACTGGGCGAAGACTCTTAAAGGTTCTATCACTAATCCGGATTTTTTTGTTTACAGAGAGCGGTCCTTTGACGAAATCCTTCCCTGGGATTTCATCGACCATGGTATCTCCAAGGCCTTTCTTATCGAGGAATATCAAAAGGCCCTCCGAGCAGAAACATCCCCTCCGTGCCATGTAGGCCGGTGCAAGGCCTGCGGCGTCTGTGCGTGATTCTTACTGTTGAAGAAGACTCCTGATGTTTTGGGAGAGTTCTGCCATATGAAAAGGTTTTTGTATGAATCCGTCACAGCCCCGCCCCAATATCTCGCTGGCCTGGCCTTCTACGCTGTATCC
>JADFWI010000442.1 GCA_015222985.1 Pseudomonadota bacterium
ACCCATAATCAAGATGAGGCCGTTTTGTTAGGAGATCGTGTGTCGGTGCTCAACCATGGAGCAATAGAACAAATTGAATCTCCAGATGAACTGTTTTATCATCCCAAAACCGAGTTTGTCGCCCGTTTTGTCGGGGCCAAAAATATCTTAAAAGTATCTGTCATCGAAATAAAAGAGCATGAAGCGGTTGTGCTGCTCAACAATGAAGGGCTGAATCAAGCTGCGAAAATCAGAGTCAAAAAATATCCTATTTTTGAAAAAAAGAAAGAGATCAACCTGTGCATCCATCCAGAGAAAATTACGTTACAAAAAGAGAATGAAGCAGGCGATAGCAACTTCAATAGAATGAGGGGGAAAATAGTAAACAAAAGAAACAACGGCAAGGCTGTAAAGGCAACGATTAACACTGGTGGCATGGAACTACATGCAGCGATTCCCAAGGATATTTTTGACTTCAAGATAGACGAAAATGTCTGGGTTTGCTTTGCCCCGGATGCGCCTCATCCGCTATGCGGCAAAACGTGCAGAGCGCCCGAGGCCCGAAGAAAATGCCTTAATGAAATCAGGAATGAGAGATGATGAAAGGGATTATCGACACCACTTTGAGGGAAGGAGAACAAAGTGCAGGTGTCTACTTTGATTTGGCGGAAAAGCTCCGCATTATTGGCCTGCTAAATAAAGTAGGGATCGACGAAATAGAAGTTGGGGTTGCCGTGATGAATCCGGAGATAGATCGGCTGATTAAGCAGGCCAGGGAACAGATAGTTGGTCCGAAACTTTCTTTATGGTGCCGGTGCATACTTGGCGACATAGAAGAAAGTCTGAGTCTTTCGCCCGACGTTCTATCTATCTCTATCTCGGTCTCGGACATCCATATAAAGAACAAACTGGGCAAAGATAGAAAGTGGGTACTGGCCAAGATTTGTGAAAGTGTAAAACAGGCTAAAGACAAAGCATCATGTTATCTTTCATTGGGTTTGGAAGATGCCTCCAGGGCTGAGTTTGATTTTGTCGAAGAAGTATGCTTAGTGGGCGAGAGAGAAGGTATAGACAGAATCCGCTTTGCCGATACCTTGGGAATTATGGACCCCATTGCCATGTTTGATACCATTACAAGGTTAAAATCCCTGCTCAGCGTAGATATCGGCGTACATACCCACAATGACTTTGGTATGGCCACAGCCAATGCGATTAGCGCCCTTGCGGCCGGGGCTGATTTTGTGGATGTAACGGTCAACGGGCTTGGGGAACGGGCCGGCAACGCCGCATTGGAAGAGGTAGTAGCTTTTTTGGCGAAAAGAAAGCGGATAGACGGGTACAACCTCAAGTACCTTCGTCTTCTTTCTGATTATGTTGCGAAGATTTCCCTTATTCCTGTGTCTCCAAAGAAGCCTGTGGTTGGCAAAGATATCTTTACATGCGAATCTGGCATTCATATAGATGGCCTGCTCAAGAATTCGTTAAACTATGAACCCTATGATCCTGCGGAGGTATCTCTGCAGAGGAAATTCCTTATTGGTAAGAAGGCGGGGACAAATGCTCTTCGCTACAAGCTCGAGAGCCTGGGCATAAATGCAGAAGGCCATCTTCTGCAAGGACTGTTAATGAAAGTCAAAAATGAATCCTCCCGACTAAAAACGAGCCTCACAAACGAAGAGCTTTTGCATCTTTACTCGATCCAGAGTGAAGCGGTCCCCCTTTTTCCCTAAAGCCTTCCCTTTCTCAAGATGGCTATGAGAAGCCACAAACCCATCACGGCAGCCGCTAAAAAACCGAGGATGCCGAAAACCGGGATGCCAAACAGGAATGGAGGCGTCTTGGAAAGAACGATCAGGGCGGAACCGATGAGAAGGGCTGCAATAATAATAGAGAAAGCAATCCGGTTGCTGATCTGATCGTATGTTGCCAGCATAGGCTCAAGCCCCCGGTGCTCAAATTCCATCTTGACCTTTCCCTGTTTCATCTGCTTCAGTATTGCACGCACCTCTCCCGGGATTTCCTGGATAAGTCGAACAAGCTCAGCGCCGGATCTAAAGGCA
>JADFWI010000443.1 GCA_015222985.1 Pseudomonadota bacterium
GATAAGGGCGTTGATGTGAACACGGGCTGAAACGGCCCCGGCCAGTTCAAAGGCGTAAGCAGTCTCATAGTCGCAGTTCAGGCCATAGCCCGCAAGGACAAGAACATGGACCATTCTTTCGTTGGTATCACTAGTAGCTAGTACCATATATTCCTACACTCTGTTTTCGAGGTGTTTTCAGATGCCGGAGCCCAAAAGCTTTGGCTCAATGTTCTGAACCAGTATCCGGCATCCCGTTTCTCTCATCCGGCATCTGGTATCCTGTATCTGGCATCCAGCATCTCTTACACAAGTTCCCCGAACGGCCCCTTCCAGGCGGCCTTAAGCTCAGAGACCGGCACGTTGATGAGCGACTCCCCTTTCAGCCCGTTGATGACAAGCTCCGGCCCTTCGGAAATAGTCCCGACACAGCCGTACGGTACGGCATCCATGACGGACTCAAAAGATAAACGATCCTTGGGGTCAATCGTCACAATGAATCGGCCTGGCGTCTCTGAATAAAGGATTACATGATCTTGCTCTGCACCCACCCTCGGAACACCGGACAGGTCAACCGTCATGCCCAGGCCTCCTCCCATGGAGACCAGGGCCAGGTGAACTCCAAGCCCCCCGCGATAGATGCCATGACACGATGCAAGTAATTCCTCCTTGATAGCCTGGCTCAGCGCCCTGTAACACTTCATGCAAGAGTCCGGTTCCAGCCTGGGCACGTGGAGCCCCACATAACCAAAGTGTTCGTAGTACTCGGAAGCGCCCAGCTCATCCCTGGTTTCCCCCACCACATAGACCAGGTCTCCGGCAAATTTGGCATCCATGGTCACACAACGCGTGATATCTTCAACCACGCCGGTACAGGAAAACTGCAATGTAGGAAGAGCAGAGACCTTATGGGTCTCGCCGTACAGCCCTTTAAGATGTCCGTCCACGTACATACTGTCTTTTCCTGAAAGAAGCGGAATCTCATAAGCCTGGCAGACATCCCTCAAGGCCCAATTCGCCCTTACGAGCTGGGCAGCCTTGTACTTGCCGTCAGGGTTATCTGTTCGGGTGTACTGCACTGAAGGCCAGCAGAAGTTGTCCACGCCCCCGATACGATCCGGATCAGCGCCCACGGCCACCACTCGGCGCACCGCCTCATCAATCGTGCAGGCCACCATGTGGTAGGTATCGATCTGGGAATAATTGGGCAGCAGGGCCTGGGCTGCGGCAAGCCCCCGGAGCGAATCCAGGACGGGGCGGATAACGGCCGCGTCGCTGTTTACGTCGCGATCTTTTCCAACAAGCGGTTTGATCACGCTTGTTCCCTGCACTTCATGGTCATATTGCCGGATGATCCATTCCTTTGAGCAGATGTTAGGCCGGCAAAGGAGACCGAGAAGCAAACTCGATGCGTCATTTGGCTCACCAAGGACAGGCTCAACAAGCCCCCTTAGCTCCGGGGGAGTCCATTCTGCCTCAAAAGTCCACTGGGGAAACTGCGAAGCGAGTAGACTCAGATCCACATACGCACACGTCTGACCATCGTAAGTAATGTGGAGTTTCCCGGAATCCGTATAGCGGCCGATGACCGTGCTTTCCACTGCATGTTTTTCCGAAAGGGCCATAAATTGTTCCAGGTCTTCCGGCTTAACGGCCACTGTCATCCGTTCCTGGGATTCAGAGACCCAGATTTCCCATTGGTCAAGTCCCTCGTATTTCAAGGGAACCTTTTCCAGTTCAACCACACAACCGTTGCTGAACCGGGCCGACTCCCCTATGGATGATGAGAGTCCGCCGCCGCCATTGTCCGTCAGAAAAACAATGAGGCCCTCATCACGGACTTCTAAGAGAAAATCGTGCATCTTTTTCTGGGTGTAAGGGTCTCCGATCTGAACGTGACCGGCAGGTGTGTGAGCCGAGAAGCCCTCAGAGGCTGCAGTGACACCATGGATGCCGTCTTTTCCCACGCGGCCGCCACACATAACGATCAGATCGCCGGCAGAGGTGGTTTTTTCCTCGCAGGGCCTTCCCTTGACAAAAGCAGGCATGAGGGCAATGGCAGTCACAAAGACCAGACACTTTCCGAGGTAACCTTCGTGAAACCACACCTGTCCGAAAGGAGTGGGAATACCGCTCTTGTTGCCGCCATCCCTGACCCCCTCTATGACTCCGTCAAGTAACCGTTTTGGATGAAGCCGGGGGGTTAACTCTCCGCCATAGCCTCGAGGTCCCACGCAGTATCCGTACATGCCCATAATCAGCTTAGAGCCTTTACCCGTACCCATTGGGTCCCGGTAAACCCCGACGATCCCGGTAATGGCCCCGCCATAGGCCTCCATGTTGGAAGGGGAATTGTGGGTCTCACCCGTAATGACGTAGTGGTAGTCATCGTTAAAGCGCCCCACCCCTGCATTATCCCAGAGGACCGAAACAACCCAGGGTTTTTTCTTCTTAATGGCCAGCGTGGGCGCCTCAATACACGTGGCAAAGAGGTTATCCACCTCCTGGCTCTTGCCTGTTGCCAGGTCTCGATAATGGAAAAGGCCCCTGAAGGTGTTGTGGTTGCAGTGATCGCTCCTGGCCTGGGAGATGTATTCCAGCTCAACATCAGTGGGCGCCGAAAGCTGGACTTGCCGGCGCTGGGCAAGGACATCCTCTCTGAGGTAGTAGGCGCGGATGGTCGGGATGTCATTGGGATTCAAGGCCAGATTCCGTTCATTGCTAATGCGCATGAGCGTTTCGTCGGTATCAATGGAAATGGCCGTAACTGTGGGTGTGTGATCCAGCTCTACCCGTGGTATGATGACCCCTACGCCTCTGTCGGGATTCCAGTCTTTTCGAGAAAAGACCTTCCATTGCTGGATCGTGTCATTGGCAAGGAGCTCGCGGGCAATCTGGTCCGCATCTTCGAAAGAGAGGTTGCCACCCTTCAGGCAATACCTCTTTGAAGTATAGATGCCCTCGTTGGGCTTCACGCGAAGCCTAAGGAAGTCCTGAACAGCTTCTGCGGCCGTGCTTCCGGGATTGTCCCGCACGCCGGGTCTGTAGCCGACCCAGAGGATCCAGTCAGAATCGATTTCCAGGGGTTTGTAAGAAGAAATCTGGGTTACAGGATTGGTAAAGATCTCTTTCTGAATGGCTATAAGCTGATCTTCGGTGAGGTCCACGTCGATGGTCAGTATGTTGACGGCGCGAAGCAGTTCGACATTGAGACCGAAATAGTCGTTCGCTTTCCGGCAGACAGCAGCCCCTTCGGCATCAAAGAGATCCGGTCTTAATGTCATTTCCAGGCAAGCAGGCATGAAGAAGTCCTACCAGAAATGGAATTGGGTGTCAAAACAAGATCGCGGCCCTGTCACGTGCTGAAGGCCAGGTGATAATCAATTCAATTTGATATCACGGGTGGAATGTGGTTAATTGAAAATCGAAAAATCAAACCAAGGTAATGGTTCCGCCCCCTAACAGGCGTTAATTGTCTTTATGAACTCTGAAATTCCTACTGATCAGCGCAGTCACATCGTCAGCCGCACCGAAGAAACCAAACAGATCCAGCGGGTGGCCCTATATGCCTTTCTTCTCAACCTCGGGCTTGCAGGACTCAAGACGGCGCTGGCATACCTTTCCGGCAGCCTGGCTGTTATCGCCAGCGCTGTGGATTCCGCCACCGACTCTGTTGCCTCACTGGCCGTTCTTTGCGGGCTCAAGTTGTCAACCCGGAAGAGCCACACATTTCCTTACGGATTATACAAGATCGAAAATGTGATTTCAGTAATTGTAGCAATATCCATCTTTTTTGCAGGCTTTGAAATCGCCCGAAAGGCCCTGTCGCCGGCAGAAAAACCCCCTGCTATCACCCCCTGGATCATCGCTTTGTTGCTTGCGGGCACGTTGATGACCTTTCTTTTTGGCCAATACGCCATTTCAATGGGAAAGCAAACCGAATCCCCCACCTTGATCGCTGAGGGCCGCCATCGACAGGTTGACGTGCTCTCTTCCATCGTGGTGTTGCTGGCAGTGGTTCTCCATTATTTTGGGTTAAACGCGAGTTTTTTCGGCATCACCATAGATGATGTTGCCGCGGGCTTAGTTGTTGTTTTCATTGCCCGGGCTGGATGGCAGCTCCTTTCCGACGGCATGCGCGTATTGCTCGATGCCTCCATGTCCCCTGAAGCCCTTGGCCAGGTGAAACAGATTATTGAAGCTGAGCCCATGGTGAGAGAGATACGATCGCTCACGGGCCGAAACGCCGGGCGTTTCCGCTTCATGGAAGCCACTCTTGTGCTGCGGACCGATGACTTAAATAAGGCTCATAGAATCAGTGAGCAAATCGAGGCCAAAATCCGCAAACAGTTGCCTAACGTGGAGCATGTGGTGATCCACTATGAACCCCGGGTGCGGAACTACCTCCATATCGCCGTCCCGCTGGCCGATAACACAGGGAAAGTAAGCAGCCATTTTGGCGAAGCGCCATACTTCGCCCTGGTGAGGTTGCGTCTGGCTGACGGGCATATCGAGCGGCAGGAAATGATTGCCAATCCACACACCAAGGTTTCCAGGGGCAAAGGGATTCTTGTGGCCGAGTGGCTGGTCAAACAAAATGTCGATGTGGTGGCTGTAAAGGAGGACTTGCGGAAAAAAGGCCCTGCCTATGTTTTTGCCGACGCCGGCGTTGAACTGCAGGCCTTGCCGGTAGGTCAACTAAGTGAAGTCATTGCCTCCCTTGGCAGATGAGTGTGTTGTAACCGTTCGCCCGAACAGGGATGGGTTCAAAAAAGGTGTGAACGCCATGGGAAAAAGGTTCTTCGTTTAATCCGGAATAAATTATTATTGATATTCCAAATTATCGGACTATAATATAACCATGATTGAAAGAAAGCTTTTTTCGGACCTGGTAGGCCATCTCCACCAAAAAGAAATAAGTATTATCATAGGGCCTCGCCAGTCCGGCAAAACGACCCTCATGGACCTGCTGAGGGAACACCTTGATAAAAAAGGCGAGCGAACGCTGTATCTGAATCTTGATATTGAATGGGACAGGCCTCACTTTGAATCCCAATCCGCGTTGCTCGGGAAGATAGAATTAGAGCTAAGCAAAAAGCGGGCTTATGTTTTCATTGATGAAATACAGCGGAAAGAAAATGCCGGTCTTTTTCTTAAGGGCCTTTTTGATCTGAAGTTACCATATAAGTTCATTGTGTCTGGATCCGGAAGTCTCGAATTGAAAGAAAAAATCCATGAATCTCTTGTCGGAAGAAAACGGTTATTTGAACTGAACACAATTACGTTTGATGAGTTTATCAACCACAAAACAGACTACAAGTATAAGGAAAATCTCGCCGGATTTCTTGAAATAGAAAAGGACAAAACCCAACAGTTATTAATGGAATATATGAGTTTTGGGGGATACCCACGTGTTGTGCTGGCGTCCGAGCTAACAGAAAAAATACGGATTATAGACGAGATTTTCAGCAGTATCCTCGAAAAAGACATCGCATATCTTCTAAAAGTTGATAAAACGGAGGCATTCAGCGCCCTGATAAAGGTCCTCTCCAGCCAAATCGGAAACCTTATTAACTACTCCGAACTGTCATCCACACTGAACATTTCATATCAAACGGTGAAGAAATATTTGTGGTATTCCCAAAAAATATTCCTTTTAGATATCATTTCGCCTTATGCTCGAAACGTGAGAAAAGAAATCACAAAGTCACCCGTTCCTTACTTCTGGGACCTGGGCCTGCGGAATTATGCTTTAGGCATTTTTGGCCACTTGGGCAGCCCATCAGAGTGTGGATTCATTTTCGAAAATCTTGTCTTTCTACTGCTCAAAGAGCAAATAAGATTCAGTGCGACAAAACTGAATTTCTGGCGCACAAAGGATAAAGCTGAAGTCGATTTTGTTCTGGAAAGGGGCAGAAATATCGTTCCAATCGAAGTTAAGTATAAGTCTCTAAAGAAAACAGAGGTTTCGCGGTCTTTGCGCAGTTTTATTGAGAAGTATTCCCCTGATGAAGCCTATGTCGTTAATCTTGATTACAGCAATACCCTTAGAATCAATAAGACTACACTTTTCTTTCTTCCATATTATGAATTGCTCTATAAGAAAATAGGTGGGACAATTTGAACTGTCTCCACAAGCCATTGAAATTCCAAAAAGCCAAATCCCATCAAAATACACTTATTGAAAATGCGATACAAGGCAAGGACGCTTTTGTGCGGCCGATACGGTTTTGAAATAATCAATAACGAATCCGTGAA
>JADFWI010000444.1 GCA_015222985.1 Pseudomonadota bacterium
TAAACCCAAAAACCGATCAACCCATTCCACCCCAACCGCTTCAGGCGAGCCAATGTTTTTTTTGCGAGACAAAGCGACACTATATCCATTTTCCGGAGGGATTATTTTCCTTGGAAATACCGCCTTGTACTGATAATAACGGAATAGTTGCCTCATTTATCCGCCTATGGACTTTATGGTTCGCTTGAAAATCGTTTCTAGCCGAAAAGGGGGAGTGTAAATTGAACAACCGCCTTTCTCTAAAATACCTCATCATTTTTGCCATGGGCGTTTTTTTCGTGCTTGCTGCAAACGTAAGCTACGGAGCAAATAAAAAACGGGGGCGATATGTCATGACGGAGGCGGAGCTTCAAGCCCAGGTTATGAGCTTCGCTGACCGTTTTACCGCGATCATGATGACAGCGTTGGCAGACTTCGAGAATTTGTCTCCAACGCCCGAAAATCGTGGTGCCGTTTTCGTGCACACCACTTACCCTATGGCTGCGGCCTACACCATCGCAGCCGATCCCGATCCCGCCGTTTCACTTCTGGATATGGTCGTGATGATCACCCTTGGGCGCATGATCTATGAGGAGGTGGGCATAGCAGACCTGGGAAAGAAGGTGACACCCATCCTGAAGGGTTTTCAGGTTGCAGAAAAAGACGTCTGGAAAATCGCCAGGAAAATCATTACGGCCGACGAGGAAAAGGATCTGTATGGTCTCATCCAGGCATGGCGGCAGGACCACCCGGAAGTCCTTTTTTTCAGTCACATACGTTTTAAGGACTCTGCGTCGTTACGGGGAGAGTCGAAGTCGGCAACGAAAAAGGCCCGTGGCTTGTTCAAATCCATCAAGGAGGCGACCCAGCAAGCCGAAGAGATTCGGCTACTGGCTGAACGCGCTATGTTCCTGGCCACCCGGATGCCCATGTTGACCGGCATCTTTGCAGACACGTGGGCCTCCCGATTGGCGAATAACCCGGATATCAAACAAACACTAAACGACATCCACACCTTCTCTGCCGTAGCCGCCCGGTTGGCCGGTTCGACAGATAATCTATCCCGGGAGATTACCGCGCAACGAGAAGCCACCGTGGATCAGGTCATGAAAGAAGTGTCCAAGCTGCGTGAAGTAACGATAAATCAGGTCATGGAGCGCGTCTCCATTGAGCGGGAAGCGGCCATCAACCAACTCATTGACCGATTTGCCGTAGAGCGAAAGCAGACCATTGAAGATCTCCTTGCCGAGGAAGAGCGTATAAAAGCGATGATCACCGAACTGCGACAGACGCTCGCGGTCGGAAACGAACTGGTAACGTCGACCAACACGCTGGTTGCCCACTTCGGTCTGGAGGAAGGTGAGGCATCATCGGAGCCTTTCGACATCAAAGAATACCAGACGACCTTGGTCGAGGCGTCAAACGTGATTCAACGGGCTGATGGTCTGGTTAAGACGATCGATCAGTTGATGCTTTCTGAGGGCTGGGAGAACAGTTTGCCCCGTATCATCGAAACCCTTGATAGGGCCGGAAGAGAGGGGGAAGAGTGGGTAGAACACGCCTTTCTATTAGGAATCGCTCTCATTCTATTTTTTTTCGCGGCCATGCTGGCCTATCGTTACGCTGAAATCAAGTTTTTTGGCCGACGACGAATGGACTGAGCCGTTGTGAGTTAAAATTTTTGGATCATCTCCAAAAGAGTTGATCTAAATGAAGGGTTCAAGGATTCGAGGGTTCAAGGATTCGAGTGAAATGCTTAAAAATTATAAGCTGAAAGCGTTGATCAAATCCCTGGAAAACAAACACTTGGATCCTTGAATCCTGGAGCCCTTGGACCCTGTCTCCCAACTAATTGGGAGAAGAACCAATTTTTTTTGTATTAGGGTTGGCTCCGCCCACCAATTAAATGTGGCGACCTCAGTCGAGTGGGAAAGGGAGTTATCGGGCCACCTCCAGATCCCCCTTTGATAATACAAGGCTAGGCTCGGCCCACCGTTAAATTGGTGGGCCGAGTCCACCGTCTATGGTCGTTTTTCTTTAAAAGAAAGGCTATTGTCGTTTTTTGAACCTTTTGACATGTTGTTTATGCAGCTATTGGGTTTAGGTGAGGGGTATCCATGCAAATGCGTACAGCGCCGAAAGGACATCGTAAAAATCGCTTTTATCTTCAACTCTTTTTCCTGATCTTAACAGCGGCATGTGTGCTGTCGGGATGCGCCGCTTTCGGGCCGCGTCATATCCCACGGGATCGATTCAGTTACAACGAGGCTCTTGCCAAATCCACACGGGATCAAATGCTTCTGAATCTCGTGCGTATCCGGTATCTGGAAGAGCCGGTCTTTCTGGCCGTGAGTTCCATCCTGACCCAATATGTCTATAACGCGGGCGCGGGTGTGGAGGCGAGTATCGACCTCGGAGGAGGAACGGATATAGCCACGGCAGACGCCAACCTGAGTTATGAGGAACGCCCGACCATTACGTATATTCCTATTGAAGGACGGGAATTTGCGCAACAGATGCTTTCAACCATCCCCGCTGAAGTCATCTTCGCAGCAGCCCAGGAAGGCTGGACGGTTGAAACCTTGATGCTCATCGGACTCAATCGCATCGGGGCTGTTGAGAATATGTCATTCGAACACATTCCTCCCCCTGGTCAGTTAGATCTTTCGATGCAATTTCAACGAGAACTGAAAAAGCTAAAACAATTCCGACATGTGATAAAATTGTTGGTCGTCCTTGACGATCTTGAAGCCTATGAGGTTCGCCATGAAGTGGAAAAGGCTGGTAAAAAGCGATTTCTTGTTTTTGCAAAAGACATCCCGGAGGAGGTACAGGCACTGGTCAGTGAGCTGAAACAGCTTCTGAGACTGTCTCCCAATCGAAACAAATTCCTTATAACAGGTCACGCGACAGACGTGAAAGAGGAAGAAGTATCGATTCAAACCCGTTCCCTGATGGCAATGATGAATTTCATTGCAAAAGGGGTTGAGGTCCCTCCTGAGCACCTTGAGGAGGGGAGAGTGCTCAATTACGAAATGCCCACGGATAAAAGGAGCGGAAAGATGCTCATCCCCTTCCGTATGCATTCAAGCCGGAAACGACCGAAGGACCCGTTTGCTGCGGTCCGTTATCATGGCTATTGGTTCTATATTGATAATCGAGATATCCACAGTAAGATTACGCTTGGTACGATCATTTCCCTCTTTCGCGTCCTGGCCCCCACCGGAGGGGGTGCAGCGCCTATATTGACGCTCCCAACGGGTTAGATGGGTCAATCCCTGGCTCAGATTTTACCCAAAACCGCTTTGAGCTGTTTTGGGTAAGGTGGTGTAGCTCTGCCCACCCTACAATGGGTATTTAATAGGAATATGCAATACTGCAAAAAACAGATACGGCTCGTATTTATTATTCTTGTTTTCCTTCTCCTCGCAGGATGCGCCACGTCCTTTCATCCCCGGCCAATGGACGAAATCCCCTTTCAGGACCGTGTCCAGACCCAAGAGAAAGAAAACGTCCGGGTCTCAGCAGCTGTTCTCAGTGCAGAAGAAACACAGGAGCTTTTCAGTTTGGACTTGTACAAAAGGGGCATTCAGCCCATCTGGTTGGAGATCGAAAATAATACAGATGAGCCGGTTTTTTTTCTTCCTGCGGGAATTGATCCCGAGTACTTTGCGCCCCTGGAGGTCGCGTACATGCATCATGGGTCTTTTTCCGCAGATGCCAACAAGCGGATGGACCGGTATTTCCATGAACATCGCATGAAATCCTACGTCCCACCAGGCGATGTTAGATCCGGCTTTGCCTTTACCAATACGGAGCAAGGCACCAAGCGGTTTGTGGTTGACTTGATAGGAGACCACTTGGTCAGAAGTTTTACGTTTTTCATGACTGTCCCCGGTCTCAAGACAAGTCACCAGGACGTCGACTGGGACAATCTGTATGAAAAAGATGACTGGATCTTTTATAAAGACGAAGCGCCCTTTAGAAAAGCACTCAATGCCCTGCCCTGCTGCACAACAGATGCAGGTGGAACCCGGCAAGGAGATCCGCTCAACGTGGTCATCATCGCCAGGAGCGATGACTTGCATCGTACTCTGATTCGAAGCGGCTGGGACGAGACGGAGAAGGGAGTGTCAGGAGACAACGCGAAGCAGTCCTCTTCCAACCCAACGGAACAATACCGTTATGCACCTGTAAGCCCCCAGTATCTTTTTGGCCGACCGCAGGACGCGGCATTCCGCAAATCGAGACAATCTGTAGGGGAACGAAATCAACTGCGGTTGTGGCTCGCTCCCATACAGTTTGA
>JADFWI010000445.1 GCA_015222985.1 Pseudomonadota bacterium
TCGGTAGCGTTACCCGTTATGCCCCTCTCTTTCGCTACTCTTCAGTTTTCCTTGCTAGTTGCTTCTCCGACATGACCGTTATCAGTTTTTCGGCCAGGTCCAATACGCCTTTCGCATCTTCCTTAGTAAGCAGGACATTCGCTTTGTATCTTGCCGTATTCCTCAGCTTCAGTGCTGTATTCAACTCTCGACCAAGGGCCTTATCCAATTCGTTGGTCTTTACATATAACTGACCGAATACGCTAACTACCCCTCCATGGCTTCCCGGCAAATCATCCTGCTTAGAAAGTATAAGAGCCTTGGCTGCAAGTTCAGCAGCATTGTACGCAGCGTCCACTGCCACACGAATTCTATCACTCTCCAATACTTCCTGAGCAGAATCAAGATACTCTTCTGCCAAATCGATTAGATCCTTCAACATTGTCATCTTGATTTCATCTTTTTCCATGGAATAGATCTCCCACCCATACTGGGTTATGTTATACGTGAAGTAATCCTGACATACAAAAAGCGAGTCAATTCCCGATATCAATACCTCTAGCGGAGCATTAGTGTCTATCATGAAGTCATATATTCTATCCATGAGAGCCTCTTCAACTCCAATCCCATCAGTCGTGAAAACAATGACATCAATATCTGAATCGGGTGAGGCAACCCCTTTGGCGTGACTGCCAAACAATATCACTTTGGCAATGTGACTTTTAAGGTCACTGCTCAACAAATAATCCTTGAAATCATTTATCAGCCTGTTTAATTCCATACTCGGCTTTTCTGAAAAAATTGACAGAAGCTACAAGATCGGCAGTCTGGCTAGTTTTTCAAAGGTCTCACGCCTTAGGAGTTGTTCATCGGACATGCTTGGCTCCCTCCTTGGCAAAAGCGGCAAAAAACCTTTCATAAAGTCGCCTCGTTTTACTCGGCGATTTCATATACCGCGACTAGCGCGACTGCGTTGCTTTGGACACACTCAGAATCGAGCACACCTCTAATCTTTGCAGCAACGGGGTTTCCTATCCCTTCAACTTCCATTAACTCCTCAATCGAAGCGCTCATGACTCTTGAAACTGACTTGAAGTGTTCCATCAACCTCTTGGCAAGCGTGGGCCCAACCTGAGGGAGTCCCTGCAATAGTCAGCAAATCGATAAGTCCAGATGCTTTCTCTCGATAATCTACTGTGATCTTCAGAAGGATAGCCCTGGTAATCCCGTTTCGCAATAGCGGTTAGAAGACAATAAAAGGCAGAGAATACTCAGGGAGTTGGTGATGGGGCTGTTTCTCATCCGTGTTGGGTTGTATGGTCCAATTCTTCCAGAAAATCAGCAAACGCCAAGAGTTCAGCACGCATCTTTGTCCACATTCCGGGCAGAGCCGATATCAACCCGGACATTTTGTCAGGCACCAGGTTCGTCGTGTAGACATTACGAACGAGGTGCCTGAAACGGCGAAACTCATCCAGAATCAGAACACTATCACGGTCAATCAAAGCAGGCCTGACATCCGCCACATCTTGAGCCATCTGGTGAAGCAGGTCACGATGCCAGGTTCCGCCGACAGGCAAGGACCCATCCACGTGCCTGGCGATCAGTTCAAACAGACGCTCCAACCCCGAATAGAAACCATGCAGATTCAAAGCCACGGAATCCAGGTAAGCATCTTGGTCACCCGAAACCTTCTTAGCCTGAAACCAGGCGTGCGCTGCCCGATTACAAACACGTTCCAAATCAGGGAGTTCACCACGAATGCGCTCAACCAGTTCCTGGTAAACGGCCTTCAAAGTTCCACCCCATAGCGCTGAATGGCACGCTTCAAAGATTCCCCTGACGTCTCAAGATCAATTAAGTCTACAGGCCGATTAGCTATAATATCTTCTGCCAGTCGCCAGGCCAGCCAGTAGTCATCCCCAACCAACCCTTCAACTGCCAGGTCCACGTCTGAATCCTGTGAAAACCACGCCTCGTGCGCCAGGGACCCAAAAAGGATTACGCGATGAGCGCTACAACGCTTCTTAATGGCGGCAGCCGCCTTCGCAATGCGATCCAATAGCTCTTGCCGCTCCTTCCGTTCAGAAAGGGTCAACTTGAGTGGTTTCGGGCGATGTCGGGCAGCCTTCAGATAACGCTGCCACCCTTGGCGGCCCAGCTCTAAAGCTGTTGGCATGCCTTAAGTCCTCCGCAACTTGAGGTGAAAAAGCAGGCTCATGACGGAAGTCCACCAATACTTCAAAATATGAAATTCCGGAGTTTTTCCATAGACACAGCTCCGCCTGCTCGGCTACAGAGGCAAAGACCGGGCAACCTGTTGAATAATAAGTAATTTGTTACAAACTAGTTCGAGACCTTGATGTAATATCGGATGCCGGCCATGGTAGAGGACCCTATGCCCTCAACATTCTTTATGTCATTGATGTTCCGAAATACTCCGTGCGTTTTTCTATACTCAAATACCCTGACGGCCAACACCGGACCGATGCTTGGCAGTTGCACCAGTTCTTTCAGGCTGGCCCTGTTGATATTGACAGGTTGTGTCATCTCCTCTTTTAGCTGCTGGAGTCTGAAACGATAGTAGTGCTCTTCCAGATGTTTCCTTGCGATCTCCCTGTTTTTCGGCTCCGCCCAGGTCTCGTTGCTAAAAACGCCGAGACAATAGATCAGTTGGTCAAAATCAATGCGGCCGCTCTTGTCACGATATGGAAAGTGCCTGACTTTCTTTCCCTTCTTGTCGATCTCCACAATCGCAAAGGAGGAATCGGGCAAGGACCTGATTGTAAAATCAGACCAAGGCTGGGAACACGCTTGACCGGCAGGCCAACATACAAAAATGAACACGCAAACAAAAGTGGTGACAAAAATCCTCTTACCCATGGCATACTCACTACTGGAAAGCGTAAGTTCTCAATAACCAGGGGGGTGAAGGCTTTTTTCGGAAGAAGAAAGCCTTCATCCCCAGCACTTGTAGTAATCGTACAGCCGGGGCCTTTTGGGAAGTTACTGGAAACTTTCCCAAAAGGGCCGTCTTCCGGGCTGCACAACCTTCTCTTTGTGAAAAAAGGGGGGCTTTGAAAAGACTATTCTACTGTTATGATATCTTTGTTGGCCTCAAGAGTCACAGGGCCAATCCCAGGGACCTTCTTAATGTCTTCGACCCGCTCGAAAGGGCCATGTTTCTCCCTGTACTGGACAATCCGTTCAGCGTACTTGGGTCCTATGCGTTTTAGCTGAGTGAGTTCCTTAACAGATGCCTTGTTGACATTGATCTTTACGATGTCTTCACCGGCCTTTTCCACTTCTCCGGCCATCAATCCTGGAACAAAAACAACCATCAGCGCCATAGCCAAAGAAAACACTAACAACCTTTTGAAATTCGTCATAATAAACCTCCTTTTTATTTCTGCCCCCTCTTTTATCTAAGCATTTACGCCTTCGCCCCAAAAAGCCCATCTGGGGCAAAATAGTGCTACTCCATGGCACGGAAGCTATTCCTTGTCAATAGAGCCAATTTCAAAACGTCCCCTTTTGCCCAATATCTGCGTCAGGCTCAAATTCTAATCCTCGAAATACTCAATGTATTCCTGTGGTTAATCCGCCTGAGGCGGATCGCCTTCCTTGATCTTGAACAAAATTGAACATTTTGGAACTGCCTCAATAGCCATAAGGATTAGCCTTGTGCCAATTCCAGGCGGTTTCTATGATTGCCTCGAGATCGGGAAACTGCGGTCTCCAGCCGAGCTCACGCGATGCCTTTTCACTGGACCCAACAAGGATTGCAGGATCGCCGGGCCTTCTTTTTCCCACCTTTACAGGAACTGGTTTTCCTGTTACATTTTTCGCAATTTCAATGACTTCTCTAACTGAATACCCCTCGCCGTTTCCAAGGTTATATTCTCCACCCGGCAAGCCGTTCAGGATCCGTTCCAGGGCAAGGAGATGGGCCTGGGCCAGGTCCTCAATATGAATATAGTCTCGGATACACGTTCCATCTTTGGTCGGATAGTCGTCACCAAATATCTGGATGCTGGGCCTCTGGCCAAGGGCTGTCTGCAGAACCAAGGGGATAAGGTGGGTCTCCGGATCATGATCCTCCCCCAACTCACCATCGGGATCTGCCCCGGCTGCATTGAAATACCGCAGGCTCACGGATTTCAGTCCATAACCTACGGCAAAGTCCTTCAGGATCTGCTCGACCATAAGTTTGGTTCTTCCATACGGGCTGATCGGTCTTAAGGGATGCGTCTCCTCAATAGGAATCCCCAGAGGTTCACCATAGGTGGCGCAAGACGAGGAAAATATGAAATTGGATACTTTCTCTTTCACCATGACCTCAAGCAGGGAAATTGTGTCGGCCACATTATTCCGGTAATACTTGGCCGGTTCTGTAACAGACTCTCCCACATAGCAAAAGGCAGCAAAATGCATGACCGCCGCAATCTCGAAGTCCGAAAATATCTTGCGGAGCAAATCTGAATCACCCATAGAACCCTCGAAAAATGTCCCCCACTTGACTGCCTGCCGGTGGCCGCAAACAAGGTTATCCAGCACAATGGGATGATAACCCCGTCTATTAAGATACTTGCACATGTGTGAGCCGATATAACCGGCACCACCAACGACCAGGATATTCTTTATCATGGAACAAGCCTTTGCATACGAATAGGTCTATTCGAACATCAGGATTTTGGTCCGCCGGATGTTAAGGTTTTGCAGACTTTCGTAAATGGCATCTTTAGAGTTGACGGATCTGACAATGATCTTGTCGTAATCCAATGAATTCAAAATAGA
>JADFWI010000446.1 GCA_015222985.1 Pseudomonadota bacterium
CAACGGCTACGAAGGCCGGGAAGTAGCCTTGGCTACGAGCTCTCCGCCGAAGGCTACGGCCCGCAGGCGGACGGCTGAAAGAGTCATTGGCTCTGCCATACTTGCCTCGGTATGGCGTTGAAATGCCTAAATGTTTGAAATGCCTAAAGTGCCAAAAATGCCAAAACTGCCTAAAGTTAAAAACAAAACGTGCAATCCCAATTCTTACGAGTCCATCAATTTTAGGCATTTTTAATTTTAGGCATTTTAGGCATTTCTCTTCCCCACATACCGCTCGATCCTATCCATGCCCTCGGCAATGTTCTCAATGGCATTAGCATAGGAAAACCGCAGATAACCTTCTGCATTGGCGCCGAAATCGATCCCCGGTGTGACTCCGACATGGGCGTTTTCAAGGATATCAAAGGCAAGTTTGTAGGAATCCTCTGAAAACCGTTTGGCATTGGCCAGGACATAAAACGCCCCGGTGGGCTCCACGGTGATGCCGAAACCTATTTCTTTTAGCCGCTTGATCATGAACTTGCGGCGCTCATTGTACGTGGCCCTCATCCGCGCAACGTCTTCGGCAGCCTCATCCAGGGCAGCTATGCCGGCCCATTGGACCATGGCATTTGCTGAAATGAAAAAATTTTGTTGAACCTTCTGGATGGCCCGAATAAATCCCTTTGGCGCTATCATGTAACCCAAACGCCAGCCGGTCATGGCGTAAGCCTTGGAAAAGCCGTTGAGCACAAAGGCCCTGTCCGTAAATTCCAGGATGGAATGCTCCTTACCCTCGTAAACCAGGCCGTGATATATCTCATCAGAGATAATGTAGGGAGAGAGCCCTGCGATGGCCTCCATCCGATCATGGGAGAGCAGGTTTCCCGTAGGATTTGACGGGGAGTTGACAAAAATGGCCTTTGTCCTGGCATCGATCTTTTTCTTGATTACTTCGGGTCTGAACTGGAAAGCGTCATCTTCGTAAACCGGGATGGTTACTGGCTCGCCACCAGCAAAACGAATAAAATTCGGATAGCAGGCATAGTGAGGATCTGAAATGATCACCCTGTCTCCCGGCTCAAGAAGCGCCGCAAAGAGCATGAACATGGCAGGCGATGTCCCTGAAGTGACCACCACCTGGTCAGGTTCAACTACAGCGCCATAGCGCCTGTGATAGTGACGGCAGATGGCCTCACGAAGCTCCACCAAGCCGAGGCTGTGGGTATAGTGGGTGTGGCCGGCCTCAAGTGCGCGAATGGCTGCTTTCTTGATGCATTCAGGGGTGTCGAAGTCCGGTTCTCCCACTTCCATATGGACCACATGGATGCCAGAGCGCTCCATGCTGTGGGCCTTTTCCAGCACGTCCATGACAATAAAAGGAGTGATTTCCCGGGTGCGTTTGGAGATCATGATAAGATTCCTTTGTTGTCGATTTCAGAGTCCCTTGAAATCAGAAGGCGACTCCAACCTCAAATCACCTTATTCAACGGATACTCAATAATCCCCTCCGCCCCATTTCTTATCAGTTCTGGGATAAGATCCCTCACAACAGAGGATGCCACCACGGTCTCTACCGCAAACCAGTCCGACTGATAAAGAGGAGATACAGTGGGAGCATTAAGGCTGGGAAGCAGCTTAACAACCTGCTCCAGTTTTGCCTTGGGCACATTGGTCTTAAGCCCCACCATCTGTTCGGCGTGCAGGGCGCCTTTGAGAAGAAGGGCGATATGCTTGATCTTTTCTTGTTTTTCTGCGTTGCCCCATGCTGTATGATTAGCGATCAACTTGGTGTTGGTTTGAAGCAATTCGTGGATGATTTTAAGTCCGTGGGCCTTTATGGTTGAGCCTGTTTCAGTAACTTCTACAATTGCATCGGCCAGGCCTGAGACCACTTTGGCCTCAGTAGCGCCCCAGGAGAACTCCACTCTTACGTCAATACCTCTATCGTGAAAGTACTTTTTTGTAAAATTGACCAATTCAGTGGCGATTTTTTCCCCTGAAAGGTCTTCCAATTTCTTGATTTCAGAATCATACGGAACGGCCAACACCCAACGGGCCGGCCTCTGGCTGACTTTTGAATAGACCAGATCTTCCACAATGTGCACATCTGATTCGTTCTCGAGTATCCAGTCTATGCCGGTAAGTCCCGCATCCAGTGTGCCGCTCTCCACGTATCGAGACATCTCCTGGGCTCGACAGATGGCGCACTCAATACTCTCATCGTTGATTTCGGGGAAATAGCTCCGACCATTGACGTTGATCTTCCATCCGGAGTTCTTGAACAGTGCAATCGTGGCATCCTGAAGGCTCCCTTTGGGAATCCCCAGCTTGAGTTTGTTTTTCACTTTATTTGTATACCTCCTTGGGATCAAAAATCTTTTTGCCGGTGATCCGGACCGACCCGTCCTCAACCTTCTTGAAAAAGCAGCTCCTATATCCCGTATGACAGGCGGCTCCGCCGATTTGATCCACCTTCAAGAGAACCGTATCATCATCGCAGTCTATACGAATCTCTTTGACCAACTGGACGTGCCCGGAAGTCTTGCCCTTGACCCAGAGTTCCTGACGGGTCCGGCTCCAATAAGTGGCTATTCCGGTCTTCAGGGTTTCCTGCCAGGCCTCCTCATTCATAAAAGCGAGCATGAGGACGTCGCCGGTGTCAAAGTCCTGGACAATAGCGGGAATCAAACCGCCGCATTTCTCAAAATTCAGTGTGATCATGGGACAAGCTTATTAGTCGGAATGTCTCGGCTGTGTCAAGTTATTAAATCACCGAGCGATTCTGTTTCGAAATCCAGAAGGCACAATCAATCTTGCTTGTCAGCGCCTTTTTTGCTAGAAACGTGTTGCCATGATTTCGTTACGCTCGCAATGACATAAAGAGGAGAGGTCAAACTCCGATGAAACCAACAAAGGCCAAACCAGGCAAAAAGGGACCCCTGCGAAGGTTGCTGTATCTTTTCTACGGAACGGTGCTCTTGGTTGCTGTTTTTGCGGGACTCTTTGCGGGGGCGGCGTATTTCTACTTCACAAGAGATCTTCCTCAGATATCTTCTTTAAAGGATTACCGTCCTCCGATCATTACGACGGTCTACTCGGATGATAATCGGAAAATCGCAGAATTTTATAAAGAACGCAGGGTCATAATCCCGCTGTCCAAGATGTCCAAGATGCTCATAGACGCCTTTGTCTCCGCCGAAGACGCGCGGTTTTATAAGCATGAAGGCATTGACTTTTTCAGTGTGGTTCGGGCATTTCTGAAAAACATCGAAGCAGGCACAATAATTCAGGGAGGAAGCACCATCACCCAGCAGGTGGCCAAATCTTTCTTCCTCTCGACAGAGAGGAGTTACTCCCGCAAGATACGAGAGGCTATCCTTGCCTATCGAATCGATAAGGCCTTCACCAAGGAAGAAATCCTGTTCCTCTATCTGAACCAGATATACCTGGGACATGGCGCCTATGGAGTCGGGGCTGCAGCAGAGAACTACTTCGGAAAGTCGGTGTTTGAACTCAATCTGGCCGAATGTGCTTTGCTCGCCGGTCTTCCCCAGGCCCCCAGTCGTTATTCCCCGTTCATTCATCCTGAACAGGCCAAACAGCGGCAGATTTATGTGTTGAACAGGATGATCACGGAAGGCCACATCACGAATCTTCAGGCCACGGAATCCATTAGCACAAAACTCGACATCAAGCGGAGACGCAACTGGTACATTGAGGAAGTCCCTTGTTATACGGAATACATTCGGCAGTACGTGGAGGAAAAATACGGGAAGGATGTCCTGTATAAGGAGGGTCTGAAGATCTATGGGGCAGTCAATATCGAGATGCAAAAAACCGCTCGAACCGCTCTAAACGATGGACTTGGCGCGCTGGATAAAAGGCAGGGATATCGAGGCCCCCTTAAGCGCCTCGAACCAGAGGAGATTGAAACCTTTTCTCAGCAGATTCACAGAACCATTGAAAGGGAGCCGCTTGAGCGACACAAAGTCATTGAGGGAGTCGTATTGGCCGTAAATGATGATGAGGAAATGACCACTGTTCGAATAGGAAACGAACTGGGGCGACTTCAACTCGACGACATGAAGTGGGCAAGGAAACCTGACCCGGAAGTCCCCTACTATAGCGTGAGTGTGAAGAAGGTCAGTGATGTTCTAAAGGTGGGGGATGTGATCTCAGTGCGAGTGAAGGGCGAGCAAGAGGAGACCGGGTTTTGGGACCTGGCATTAGAACAGACTCCTCGTGCCGAAGGCGCACTCGTTTGCGTAGAGGCGGAAACCGGCTATGTCAAAGCTATGGTCGGGGGACGAGACTTCAGGGTAAGCCAGTTTAACAGGGCAGTCCAGTCCAGGCGTCAACCCGGTTCTGCCTTCAAGCCTATTATCTATGCAGCTGCCCTGGATAAGGGCTACACACCTGCCACCATCATTATAGACTCAGCGCTTGTGTTTGAAGACACGGAAAGGGACTTCACGTGGAAGCCGAGGAATTACGGGGAGAAGTTTCACGGTCCCACGCTTTTCCGAACAGCCCTTGCCAAATCTCGAAATGTCGTCACTGTAAAGATACTGAAGGATATCGGAGTCGATTACGTGATCGAGTATGCGAAAAAACTGGGCATCGAGTCGAGCCTGAGCCGCGACCTTTCCATATCCCTTGGGTCTTCCGGCGTATCACTGCTTGAGTTGCTTCGGGCTTACGGTGTTTTCGCCAACCAGGGATATCGCACAAAACCATGTTTTGTCACAAAGATACTTGATCGTGATGGAAACGTTCTGGAGGAGAATTATCCTGAGAGCGAAAAGATCATTGACAAGAGCACGGCCTATGTTGTCACGAACCTGCTGCAGGGCGTAGTTCAAAACGGAACGGGTTGGCGCGTAAAAGCCCTTGGTCGTCCCGTTGCCGGAAAGACCGGCACGACCAATAATCTCCATGATGCATGGTTTGTTGGATACACGCCCCGCTACGTCACCGGTGTTTGGGCGGGATTTGATGAAGAAAAACCCCTGGGGATTAGTGAAACGGGTTCCAGGGCTGCGAGCCCAATCTGGCTGGCATTCATGCAGGCCGTCCTGCGAAACAAGCCCGTGAGGGTTTTTCAGGTGCCAGACGGCGTGGTTTTTGCCAAGATAGACGCCGAGACGGGACTTCTAGCCATTCCGGAATCAAAAGAGACCATTTTTGAATGCTTCAAGGAAGGCACGGTTCCCACTGCATACACAAAAAAGCCCGGCGACATCACTGATCCGGGCCAATTTTTTAAGTCTGATATGTGAGAGGCTTTGTTCATTTCAGTTCAGGAAACCCGGTCCTTTGGGCCAGGTCGCCGAGTTCGCCATGCCTACTTCGCCGAAGCTTCGAAGGCTGAAAGTAGCCGTGGCGGCTACGACGGCTGAAAGAGACAAATGGCTCTGCCTTGGAGTTTTGTGTCTGAAATCACAAATTCCAAGCACCAAATTTCAAACAAATCTCAAATTCCTATATTCAATGACCAAAACCTTGCAGGACGAGACATTGTTTGGATTTTCGAATTTAGGTCATTGGAAATTGTTTGATATTTGTAATTTGATATTTGTAATTTCAATAATTCAATGAACTTCCAACAAGGCAAATCCCCTCTGGGGATAACCAAAGCCGCGTCCTCTGGCGTGGATATTTACTACGGAATCCTTACTCTTCGTTTTTCAACCTCCTCCATCAAGTCCTTGGACGAATACAGCACGACGAATTTCTCTTCCAGTTCTTTAACCAGGGTCCTGAGTCTGTCGTCAGGCAGGGGGCTGCAGCGAATGTACACATTGCGCCGTTCCTCTTCAGCGGTCTCACGCGTGGACAGAATACTCACAATACCTGCGCCGTGAGAACGGATAACATCAGCGACTTCTTTGATTGAACCGGGCCGATCCTCGAGACTGAAAGCAAACTGAATGCCCCCGGTATAAACTCCCGCAATATTGATCAGTACCTTGAAAATATCCGTCTGCGTTATAATTCCCACCAGGACTTCCTTGTCATTGATGACCGGCAGCGAAGAGATCTTATTTTCAAGCATCAGAATTGCAGCAAATTCCACGGTCTCATCAGGCCTTACAAAGACCAGGTTCTTAGTCATTATGTCGTTGATCTTCATGGAAGAAAGCAGGTAGTTCAGTTCGTACACATCCAATGTCGTTGCCTTGGAGGGCGCCGCATCCTTTAGGTCCCTGTCACTGACAATCCCCACGAGTTTGCCTTTTCTGTCCACCACGGGCAAGCAGCGGATGTTCTTTTCCTTCATGATAATAGACGCCTTCATCATGGAGGTGTCCTCATCAACTGTAGTCAAATCAATTGTCATCCATCCTTTCACCAACATGTAACAAACCTCCTTAAGAGTCAGTTGCTTGAGCAATACAATGACACTTTTTTGTAATAGATAAACTTAGATTTGTCAAGGATCACGCAGCGCTGCTTAACCATTATCCCCGGCCTGCCAACATCTCACTGGCGTGGTCCAGGGCCTTTTTGGTGATCTTTACACCTGCCAGCATACGACCTAGTTCCTTTATCCGGGCCTCGCCGTCCAAACGCGTAATAGTGGTCCGGGTGCGTCCCTTGTGAACACGCTTTGCAATCTTGAAGTGGTGTTTCCCAAATCGAGCGATCTGGGGCAGGTGTGTAATGCATATGACCTGATGAAAAGAGGCCAGGCGCCTTAGTTTATCGCCCACCATTTCGGCCACACCCCCGCCAATACCTGCATCCACCTCGTCAAAGATGAGAGTCTCTACGGATTCCCTGGTAGCCAGGATGGCCTTTAAGGCAAGAATGATGCGGGAAAGCTCGCCACCCGATGCAATCTGGGCCAGGGGCCTAAGCTCCTCACCCACATTCGGAGCAATGAGAAAACCAACCCGATCTACGCCCGTGGCTTCTATGCCACTGTTTTCCAAAACAAGGTGGGGGTCCGCATGTTCATCAACGGGTACGGGCTTGAACCGCACCTCAAAACGGGTTTTAGCCATTCCGAGGGAACGTACCTCTTCTTGCACTGCCTTTTCAAGGCGAACGGCCGCCTGCCGTCTTTCCGAAGACAGCTCGCGGCAAAAGGTTGCGAGTTTTTTGTAGAGTGCGGCAAGTGTTCTCTCCGTTTCAGCAATCTGTTCGGGCAAAGATGACACACGCTCTAGTTCCTCTTCAACCTGTTTGCCCCTGGCAAGGACAGACTCAAGGGAGCCTCCGTACTTTCGCTTCAGGTTCCGGAGTGTTTCAAGACGCTGTTCCACAGCTTCCAGACGCTCACTGTCAAAGACAATGTCCTGGAGATAGGCCTGGAGTTCATCGGAAATGTCTTCCAACTCGAAAGAGGCCGACTCCACCCTTTGTGCCACCGGAGCCAGGGCCTGATCTATCTGACTGAGTGATTGGAGATCCCTTCCGATCTTAGTCAGATGTTCAACGACTGCGCCTTCCACGCCGTAAAGAAGGTCCGCGCACCTGCCCACAGTCTCATATAGGCGCTCGGCATGCTTGAGGCGTTCACGTTCCTGCTCAAGTTGCTCGTCTTCCCCGGGGACTATTAGGGCCTGCTGGATCTCGCGACACTGAAACTCAAGAAGCTCGCGATGTTCGGCTTGTTCGTTTGTTTCACGCTTGAGGGTGGCCAGCTTCCTGATCAACGGGAGCATTTCCTGATAGCAACCGGACACCTTGTGACGGAGTTCAGAAACGCCTCCGAACTGATCAAGGACTTGAAGGTGGTGCTCCGGTTTCAGTAAATTCTGATGGGCATGTTGGCCGGCTATACTTGCAAGGTGCTCACTAATGCTGGAAAGGGTTTGGGTGGTGGCCAGCCGGTCATTGATATAGACCTTGTGGCGGCCGCTTTTCTGAATCATACGACGGACCAAAAGGCCTTCTGAGAGATCAACTTCGAGCTGCCCGGCAATGCTTGTGGCCGGGCTTTCGGGGGGGATGTCAAAGAGGGCTTCAAGTTCGGCGGTCTCTTCAGAGGTTCGAATCAGTTCAGGCGATGCACGGCTTCCCAGGATAAGGTTTACAGCATTTATTATAATCGATTTTCCGGCGCCTGTTTCTCCGGTCAATACGCTTAGACCTTCGTCAAAGCTGATCGAAAGGTCGTCAATGATAGCAAAGTTTCTTATGGATAGTTCACGAAGCATGTTGGTTGGTCAGTGGCCATTTGTCATTGGTTTGATGCCGGATACGAGATGCCGGATTCCGGATACATGATGCCACATGCTGGATGCCGGCAAATTGGCCGACATCAATAAGCTAAAAAACCGTAATAGTTCACCCCCCTTTGTCATTTTGAACGAATGTGCCCGCCCTGGCGCGACAGAAGCTGGACCATGCCACAGAGAGAAAAACCCGGTCTGGGCCAGGG
>JADFWI010000447.1 GCA_015222985.1 Pseudomonadota bacterium
GTGATTTTAGACACAAAACTCCAAGGCAGAGCCATCTATCTCTGACCTGGCCCACAGGACCAGGTTTTCTGAACTGAAATAAACTGGAAGAAAAAGCCTTCGTGCCCCTTTGCTCTAAGTGTTTTCCAATCACGCTGACGTTGAGAAAGCCGACCTACAGCCTGAAGTGTTGAGCCGACAGGATGTCGGGATGGCTTCTAAGGGTGTTGAGGGCTTCGGCAGTAGCCTCATCGTCTAGACGAATTATGGCCATGGCCTTGTCTTTTTCCGGCGTTCGGCTAACAACCCCTCCACATTCTTTACTATTCATTCAGATCAGCTTTGCTTGTTGCACCTCGATCCGAATTGTTGTATATTTTATAATAATTTCCTGATCTTGTTCTTCCAACCGGCTTTTGAGCTGAAGAAACGGCCCGCACGAAGTAGACCACATGTCTAGAAATAAGATTATATCAAAGCAAGGACTGCACAAGCCTCGTGGCTGGCCTTTATCGATACCTCGCGTGCTGGCTGCGGCATTGGGCTTGATTTTGCTGACGGCCGTCTTGTTGAAAGCAATTGATATGGAGCTGTTTATCAGGCAGATCACGGCGTACGGTATTATATCCAGCCGCCACGTTGTGGTTCTTGGCGCGTGGGTTTTTATTGCCCTGGAATTCGCGCTCGGGGTGGGATTGTTGGTTCATTATCGCCCGAGATTAATGCTCTTGTTGACAGCAATCCTATTGCTGATTTTTGTGGGGGCAACTGCTTTTGCCTGGTTTACTGATGCCACACAAGATTGTGGGTGTTTCGGCGCTTGGTTGAAGCACACACCGGGAGAGGCAGCGCTCGGGAACCTCATCCTCCTGGCCGCAGCGGTGCTGGCCTGGGTTGGTCATGGGCATGCGCAGGTGGCTCAGACCGGTGCCAAGGCCTGGGCTGTTACCACCGTTTGCCTGGTGGGACTGGCCCTACCGGTGATTTTTGGCTTTTCCACTTCAGGGATCTTCGGGTCCGACTCCAAGACCGGGCCGGTCAAGCTCTCAGACGTGCATATTCAGGGTTTGGACTACATCGATTTGAACTACGGGACATACCTCATTATCCTCATGGGCACTGACTGTCTGCACTGTCAGGAGGCCGTGCCGCAGCTAAACATGTTGGCCGAGGAAACTGATCTCCAAGACGTCATCGCCCTTTGCACAAACGGCGAATCGGAGCGCCTGGTATTCGTTGAAGAATTTCAACCCATGTTTCCGGTTGGCCAGATCAGTGAAAATGTCTTTTGGCGCTTGCTCGGAAGCGGTGATATCCCCCGTTACATGTTGGTGCGCGACCAGCACGTGCTGCACACATGGGATCAAGACGTCCCGGACAAAGACACGATTCAATCCGCTTTGTCTCAGGGCTCGCCCTAAGTCGACCCACCGTTCAAATTTGATTCAGAAATTAGCGTCCTTTGGGCGCGGATGTTCACAAACAGCTTACGATGTGATCTTTGGAAAGACATGCTTTTCCAAATAGTTCACACAGGCCTCCATGTGTTGGCTGCACTGCTGCGTCCACGAACTCCTGTGCTCAGGGTCTCGGAGTTTTGTCCCTTGAGATGTGGACAGAGACCCTGCCGTAGCCTCCGGGATATCATCAGGCAGGTCGAGCCCATTCATTATGGCCCATGCCAGAGTCCAGGCCCGGGCCACGTTAGACGGGTTGTAGCCCCCTCCCCCCAGGGCCACCCAGGCAGGGGCCTGCTCGGTCAGGTAGGCAATGACCTTGCCGAATCCGTTGGTTGTGAGTTCCAGGGCCGCCAGAGGGTCGTCCTTGAATGTGTCTACACCGAGCTGAGAGACCACCACATCCGGTTTGAACTCTTCCATCAGCCTGGGAACCACTGAGTTGAAGCCTTCCAGGAATACTTGATCGTCCGTGCCAGGAAGCATAGGAATATTCACGGAGTAACCCATGCCTTTGCCTTGACCTATTTCATTGAGTCGACCTGTGCCCGGAAAAAGGGTTCGCCCGTCCTGATGAAAAGAGATCGTGAGCACCCTGGGATCTTCATAGAATGCCCACTGCACGCCGTCGCCGTGGTGGGCGTCTATATCGAGATACATTACCCGTTTTTTCTGATCTACAAAGTGATAGATGGCCAGGACCGGGTCATTTACATAGCAGAAACCCGAAGCCCGGCTGGCGCCGGCATGATGGAGTCCCCCGGCTATGTTAAAGGCAATGCGCACCGTTGCCTCTGACACGAGTTGAGCACACTGAAGGGAACCGCCCGCATGAAGCCGGGACCATTCCCAGAGACCGGGAAAAATGGGATTGTCTCCTGGGCCCATGCCGTGCGCAAAATCGCTGCTGATCTCACCACGATCCGCTTGTTTCAAAACCTCTACATACTCGCGTGTGTGAAAACGGAGTATCTGGGACTCAGAGGCAGCCCTGGTTTCAATCAGCTCCGCATCGGGAAGCTGAAAAAGATCATAGGCCCTGCAAAGGTCATACGTTAGTTGAAGGCGTTCAATCTTAAGGGGATGACTGGTCCCGTAATTGTAGTCAAAATATCTTTCAGTATAGAGAAATGCTGTTTTCATAGGGTCTACGCCATATTCAAAGAGTCGCGATCACCGTGCCCGTCTTGGAAGTATCATATCCACCCATTTGGCCAACAAGTCCTTTGAAGGCCTCCGATCGTATGACCTCTAGCATCAGCCGGATCTTTTCATCTTCAAAAAACGCCTCCGGGATGACCAGGTCATACTCTTCTGTCACCACAGGGATGAAGTCGAGGTTTAATGCCCTGGCAGCTGCATATATGCCCAAGCCTGCGTCTGCCACGCCGCTCAGGACGGCCACGGCCACAGACATGTGGGTGAATTCCTCCTGGTCGTACCCTGTGATCGTTCCGGGGTTGATGTCAAGAGATTCGAGCCGATAGTCCAGCAGAATACGGGTCCCTGATCCTGCCTGTCGATTGACAAAGGTGATATTGTCTCTGGCCAGGTCCTCTATTCCCGCTATTCCCTTTGGGTTGCCTTGCGGCACTATCAGACCCTGATCGCGATACACCAGGTTGATCAGCTTGACTCGCAGGTCAGGGAGGTAACGCTTGATATAAGAGACATTATAAGTGCCCGTTTCCGTATCAAGAAGGTGGCAGCCTGCCGTATGGCAATATCCTTTCCGTAGTGTTATCAACCCTCCGAGGCTTCCAACGTTACTTGAAGACAGGCCGAAACGGCAGTCATGCACCCTCATCTGGTTCGCGAGAACATCCAGGGTATTGTCATGACTTCCCACTACCACGACCGTGTTCTCGATCTCTGTCAAGTCCTTTAAAAGTTCGGCCTCTGCCATCTCGCCGGCCTGTATTCCTTCCACGTGGCCCGGAATTTCAATAATCCCGTCGGCCTCCGTCAAAGTCGTCACAGAACCAGCGCCCCTCGGAAGAGCAGAAGCCACAAGCGTATTTTCGACCCTGCCGAGCTTTACTCGCACAAATTCGTCAAGACCGAGTTTTGATGCCATTTTTCGAGCCGTGCGGACTTTTACCTTAAGGCGTTCCGGCTGCCGGGTGCCAAGCATTCGATAGATCAGTGGCCGGAGGAATTTTTCGAAGGCCATAATAGCCGAGACAGTGTACCCTGGGTTTCCTATGACCGGCTTATTGTTAATGATGCCCAGCACAGTCGGCTTCCCGGGCATCATAGTGATGCCATGAACAAGCACTTCTCCAAGTTCGCGAATAACGCCTGCCGTGTAATCCTCAGAACCTGCCGAAGATCCCGCGCTGATAATGACAACCTGGGCATCGCTCTTAACGGCTCTGCGCACAGAGTCAAGGATCTTATCAAAGACGTCAGGCACTATGGGATGAGTGAGGTGCTTGCCGCCGCACTCGTCAATCAGGGCCCCCAGCACGGGGGAATTGCTCTCAATAACCCGGCCTGGAGCAAGGTTCTCGGTGCCAAGATCCTGAGGGGCTATCAATTCCGATCCGGTAGGAATAATAAGTACTTGCGGTTTTTGTTTGACCGCCACATTGAAAATTCCTCCGTTTAGAAGAGCTCCGACCTCGTATGGCGTAATCAGGTGATTCTGGGGGAGTATGAGCTCTGTGGCAACGATGTCTTCTCCCACTTTTCGTACGTATTGCCAGGGATAGGCGCTTGATTCAATCTGAACCGTCATCTCGTCCACTGTCAATACGTGTTCTATCATAATGACCGCGTCTGTGCCTTCCGGCATGGCCTGGCCGGTATTGACAAGAATGGCGTCTTCTCCGATACGGAGCTCTTTGGGTCGATCAACAGTAGTTCCAAATGTCGTCTCTGCGCGGACCGCTATGCCATCCATGGCTGCCGCATGAAAACTGGGTGCGGAGAATTTTGCAAAGACCGGATTTGCTGTAATACGGCCACTTGACTCTTGAACAGGAATTGTCTCTCTTTGCAGTTGTTCGTCAAAAGCGATACGATCAAAAAAGAGCCGTCTAGCCTCCTCAATCGATTTCATTTGGAGGTAGATATTTCTTTTACTTTCCATGGGTGCGTCCGTCTCCGAAAATCTTCTTAAATTCGTTGTCACTGATCTTGATAATGCTCTCGTTCAATTGTTTGTAGTTTTCGAGGAGCTTTCTACCGGTGGGAGTCAGGACGGAGCCTCGCCCCTTGCCACCGCCCGGCTTTGTGGCCAGGATTCTTGACCCTATGCGCTCTTCAGTCGATTTGATCCGCCCCCACAGGGCACGATAAGACATCTTCAACTCTTTGGCCGCCATGTTCATGGAGCCCAGGCGATCAACCGTCTCAAGCATGCGTACCCTGCCGCTTCCGAAGATGACATTGTCATGATCATCATCGATCCAGACTTTTGTTCGAACCTTCATGGTACCTCCCGGACTTGTGTTGGCTGTTACTTAGTGTCCATCCATAAATGGTCTTTTTGCCCAATCTCTGCGTTATGCTCAAAGAATAATCCTCGGAATATCATACATATGCCTGCGGTTATTCTTTTCGCATGCCTTGATCTTGAACAAAAATCCTCATTTCTGGATGGACACTAGGACATTCAGGCATTGACAGGAGATCTCGGATTTTATTATCTTATCAATATTGACGGTCTCGTAAAAAGTCGTCACTCCGGTGAAAACCGGAGTCCAGAGCCTTTGTAACTAGCTGAATAAACTGGATTCCGGCTTTTGCCGGAATGACAGAAAGAGGTGTTTTTCGACTTTTTACGGTTTTATCAATATTGAAAACTTCCCAATTTTATGGGTCTATACCAAGACTTCTCACAACTTGCCAGGAGATTTTTCTAGAACATGCATACGAAAAAGCGATTGATGGAAGATCTCAAGGTCGTCATTTTTGATTGTGATGGAGTGATGTTTGACTCAAAGGAAGCTAATGAGGCGTACTATAATCATATACTCGCCCACTTCGGAAAGCCCATGATGGACACAGAGCAGGCCAAGTACGTTCATATGAACACGGCGAGCCGATCCATAGCCTACCTTTTCAGCGATGATCCCAGGTTGGAACAGGCCATGGCCTACAGACAAAAGCTCACTTATCTGCCGTTTATTTCCAGGATGCAGATGGAGCCCTACCTGAAATCCTTTCTGGAGTGCCTGCGACCCACGTATAAGACAGCTATCGCCACGAATCGATCAGACACCATGAATCAGGTTTTGGTGCAGCATGGGCTGGAGGAATATTTTGATCTGGTCGTATCAAGTCTTGACGTCAAGCGCCCCAAGCCTGATCCTGAGTCTCTCCTCAAGGTTTTGAGCCATTTCGGTCTGTCCACGGACGAGGCCATTTATATCGGGGATTCGGAAATTGACGAATTGGCCGCAAAGGCGGCAGGAATCCCTCTTGTGGCTTACAAGAACAGGGATCTCTTAGCGGCCTATTATGCTGAACACTTCAAAGATATTGAGGTCTTACTGCAGAGAAGAGATTGAGAACTCACCCGTTCTTAGTATAAAGCACTGCCAGGATAACGGTTTCCTTGTCCCCATGACACCGGACCAGGTGAGGAATAGTGGAATCGTAGTATATGCTGTCACCAGCGTTAAGCACGTCCGTGTAATCTTCCAGGATGACCTCCATGGCCCCTTGCAGGACATAGATGAACTCCTGTCCTTCATGCTCAGAGAGCTCCTTTTTTGCCTTGGACGGCACAAGGGTCACCATAAAGGGTTCCATGTGGCGATCTTTTTTGTCCGGCGCCAGGGATTCATAGGTGTAGCCATATTGATCCCCCTGGGCGGAAGTATAGCGGGAAATGATTTGTCGTTCATCCTTTCGGACCACGGTGAAGGGCTTCACTTCGCCAGTTGAGATAAACCGACCCAGCTTCATGTCAAGGGCCTTGCCAATCTTGATCAATACACCCAACGGAGGGGAAAGCTCGTCTGCCTCAATTTGTTCCAGATATTTTGTGCTTAAGCCTGTCCTCTGCCCCACATCTTCAGTGGTCATGCCTTTCTCATTGCGAACCATGCGCACCCGCCGGCCAACAGAAGCAGGTTGATCTCCCTCATTAGCCCCTTTTTCTAAAGGCTGCACTTCTTCCGTTGTCTCAGAAGAAAAATCACCTATGTCTTCCAAGAAATTCCTGTAGGCGTCTGCCGGCTTTTTTCCATCTGTCATAAGATCTCTCCGAGAATGAAAGATTTTACTCCTAAGTCACAGCCTTGAGAAAGCTCTCTAATCCCTGCATGCCGTCTACGTTGTGCACCTCATGCGGGTAAGTATCCGGAACAATTTTGCGAAGGAGCCCGCTTAACACCTTTTTTGGCCCAACCTCAACGAAAGTTTCGATGTTCTCATCTTGCATTTTGCACATTGACTCGTACCATCGAACAGGGCTGCAAAGCTGGCTAGACATGATCTCCTTGATCCTATTAGGATCTGATTCGTAATCTGCCGTTACATTGAACAGTACCGGCGTGTTGGGAGCATCAAATGGCATCTCTTCCAAGAAGGCATTGAAATCCTGCTCAGCTCCGCGTATCAACTCGCTGTGCCATGCCCCGCTTACTTTCAAAGGAATCCCTTTTCCTCCCTGGGCCGCAGCCAGTTCGGACGCGTATTCCACGGCATCGGGCGCTCCGGTGATGACGATCTGCTGTGCCGTGTTGTGATTGGCAACGGCCACTATTCCTTTTTCCTGCGCCTCGTCAACAATTTGACGCACCGTATCGATATCAAGCTTTACTATGGCATGCATGGCCCCCTTGTGTTTGGTCGCCTCGCGATGCATTAGGTGGCCCCTCTTAAAGACCAGTTTGCACGTGTCTTCACCGCTTGTTACTCCAGCGGCCTTAAGAGCGCTGTACTCTCCAAGGCTGTGGCCGGCGGTCAGGTCAGGCTCGATCCCTTCCTTTTGGAGCGCAGCCAGGCAGGCCATGTTCACTGCTGTAACTGCCGGCTGAAGGTTCACGGTCATGGTGAGGTCTTCCATGGGGCCCTTAAAACAGAGCTTTGATATGTGGCTCTTTGTCACTTCGTCCACCATGTCGAAGATCTCACGGACGAAATCATATTCCTGATACATGTCAAGGCCCATCCCAACCACCTGGGAGCCCTGTCCGGGAAAAAGAAAAGCTAGTTTTTTCTTCAAGGCATAAGTCCTATTAGTCACTGGTCATTGGTTGTCGGTCCTATTTGTTTCAAAACAATTCCGTACGGCATGAATGTAACCTGTGAACGGTTACTTTTTGTCATATCGCTTTACCCCTCCGGTTCGTTTTCATTCGACTCATCGAGGTTGAAGAGCCTGCGGGTGATGTCCACATGAAGGGATTGCTTGTCCTTGTGCCCGCCTTGTTTCAAGAAGGTAGTGGGGTCGTGCAAGATCTTATTGACAAGGGCTGCGGTCAACCGGTCAATGGCAGCCCTGTCCTCCTCGGATACTGAATGGAGACAGGCAAGTGTTTTTTTCAGTTCTTTTTGGCGGATTTCCTCCATCTTATCTCTGAGGCCGACAATCGTGGGCACCACATCGAGGGCTCGGAACCATCTCCGAAACTGAACGACAGCGGCATCTACAATCCGCTCCCCTCTGAGCGCCTCCTGCTGACGCTCCTCTATGTTTTCCTGAATGGCGCTTTTCAGATCATCAATATCGTAAACATATACATTATTGATCCGGTTGATCTCGGGGTCTATATCCCGTGGCACGGCAATGTCAATAAAAAAAAGGGGCCGGTTTCTGCGGGCGCGCATGAGCCCCTTAAAATCATCCCGGACCAGGACATATTGGCGAGCCCCGGTTGAACTGATGACGATGTCCACCTCTTTGAGATAGTTGCGAATCTCTTCGAATCGGATGGCCGTTCCCCTGAATCTCTCGGCAAGTTCAAGACCTCGCTCAAACGTCCGGTTGGCCACAAAGATGGGCCTGGCCCGATTATTGACCAGGTGCTCAACGGCCAGTTCCGCCATTTCGCCTGCGCCAAGGAGCAAGACGGCTTTTCCTTCAAGTTCGCCAAAGATCTTGCGACCCAACTCCACAGCCGCATAGCTAATGGATACCGCGTGGTCTCCAATACCGGTTTCCGTGCGCACCCGCTTTGCCACGGAAAATGACTTGTGCATGAGGCGATTCAGAATCACACCGCAGGTCCCGTAATTACACGCATCCGCGTAGGAGTCCTTGATCTGCCCAAGGATCTGCGGTTCGCCAACGACCATGGAATCAAGGCTTGAAGTCACGCGAAAGATGTGGCGCACGGCTTCATCCCCGTTGTATACATAAAGCGCTTGCTCAAAGGTATGACGCGGTGTGTCCTTGAATTCGGCCATGAAATCCTTTAGGGCCTCAACGGCCTCGGGCACATCTTGGGTGGCCAGGAGAAACTCCACGCGGTTGCAGGTGGAAAAGAGGGCGATCTCGTCCACACAGTGGTGTTGGTGCATGGTCTCCAGAATTTGGGCGGTGTCTTCACTGGAAAAGGCCAGGCGTTCCCGCACTTCCACGGGGGCTGTCTTATGATTAAGGCCTATTGCGACAATATGCCTTTTTACTGCCATTTGGCTTGTCTCCGGAAATTCCCCAAAACAGCCCTGACGGCTTCGTAAAAAGTCAAAAAACGTCCTTTTTTGTCATTCCGGGCTCTCCGCCATAGGCTCTGGCCCGCAGGCGGGCGA
>JADFWI010000067.1 GCA_015222985.1 Pseudomonadota bacterium
AGAAAATCAGCAACAAACGCAAGACCGTTGTTAAAGAACCGGGGATGAAAAAACCTTCGCCTGCAGTTGACGCAAAGTGTATTGGGGCGGCCTTGGAAACAATTCTTGAGAATATCAGGATTCACTACGAAGCAATAGTGAAGAATCAGAAACTCAGCTTGGAAAGCCGTGACTGGGATACCAAAGGTGAGAAGAGTCTGCGGGATTTTCAGTATCTAAGACACGTCCTGAGGAAATACGCTGAGGATATCATGTTGCGAGATCCTGAAGGAGCGGGTTGATGTGCAGGAAGACGCGTGATCCGATAAAAACTGTGGTTGTGTATAGGGGCAGCATTACATGCCGGGGAGAGTTTTATTCAGGTTCGCTTGAAGGCTGTCCTGCAACGGATCATCCTTTGGTGCGAACCACAAGTGGAGAGAAGATAGTCTTTCGTGGAGAGTCGTTTGCCGGCCTTTTGCGTAAGGAGCTTGTGCGTTATTTCGGTTATGAATGCAAGGACTACCAAGGCCAAGCTACTGGAAAGAACTCGCAGTGTAATTGCAAAACCTGTTCTCTCATGGGCCACAGCCTGGTGTCTGAGACCGAAGGCGGGAAGGATGCACTGGATTACCATTCATCCAGGCTGCGAATCACCGGAGGGGTATTCAAAGAGGCTGAGAGTCGCATCAGGCACGGGGTGGCCATTGAAAGGCGTTTCCAGGCAGCGGCCCTGCACAAGAAACACGACATGGAAGCCCTGATGCCCGATGCTTCTGCGCCTTTTCGCATAGAAATAGAAAACCCGCAGGAACATGAAAAAGCAGCAGTCGAACAGATCCTGGCAGAGATTACTCGCGGTTTTATATCTCTTGGCGGCAGGAAAGGGGCGGGATTCGGCCGGGTGGCCATTGACTGTTCAAGATACTCCTTTGATCTTTCGACTGTAAAGGGAGTCCGCGATTATCTTTTGGGCTGTGATGGAGATGGAGAGCCTGTTAACCTTAAAGATGAGGTCGTCTGCGGGGCTATAGATTTTCTAAGTTGCCTTGACTCTCTGGGTGACAACTATCATGGCTGTCGTCTAATGGTCCCATTTGATATCCGTTTTCCAGAGCTCTTTCTTGTGAACGATCCTCTGGAGGCGGCCCTGGTCGGGAGTGACCATGCAGCAG
Source organism: Pseudomonadota bacterium (assembly GCA_015222985.1). Classification (GTDB taxonomy): domain Bacteria; phylum Desulfobacterota; class Desulfobacteria; order Desulfobacterales. The sequence continues at coordinate 1,155 of JADFWI010000067.1, forward strand.
TGCTTGACCACAAAGATAAGCCATGGCTGCCTCCCGCGACTATCAAGGGCGTATTCCGCAGCCGTTGCGAGCAGATTCTCCGGACACTCAATCCCAGGGGAGCGTGTGATTCCTCTTGCGATAAAGCCGAGTCCGGGTCTTCCCTGAAGTCCTGCATCAGCCAAATCAATGCTCCGAAAGTAAAGAAGGGACGGAACCAGCCGTCGGCTGATGACATTGAAAGTGAACACTTCTTCTGTCTTGGCTGTCAGCTCTTCGGCTCAACCCTGCGGGCCGGGCGCGTGCGTTTTCTTCCGGGTGTTTACCTGGAAAAAGTAGAAAACGAGGAAAACGGAGAGAGCAGGGACCATAACAGGATACTTCAGCACTTTATTGCCATAGATAGGTTTGCCGGCGGCGGCAAGGACAGCGCCAAATTCGATGCGTGGGCCTGCCACGATGTTATATTTAAGGATTGCTGCGTCGTCATGGAAGATTTCAGGAACTGGCAGATAGGCCTCCTGGCCTTGGTCTTTAAGGATCTTGTCCAGGCAGATCTACATATGGGATTCGGGACCCGCAAGGGCTATGGGCAGGCAGTCGGAAGGTTTGATCCTGATCAAAAAGTCTCTCTGGCTGCCAGAGGGAAAATATACGAATGCCGGATAAAGGAATTGATGGGGCACGGGATCAAGCCTGTTCTTGATGAAATGGTCAGGGAATTTCGCAAAACAATAGACGAATTCAAGGAGGCGACTTGTGGTGCATGATACCTTTTGCATTATCAGCGGCCTGTGGTCCATAGATGCCGATACCCCCAAAAGGTTCCTGGAAGCAACAGGCTGCGGGAAGGTTTCAGAAGATGCCTTTCATCTCCGGCAGACGTTCTCCGAATGCAGCCTGGAAAAGTTTGACCGGGACGTTGATCTTCATCTCGCCTACCTGGAACAGTACCGCGCCTTTTCCCAGGGATGGGAACTCTGGATACGAAATGTCAACAGCCGGAAGTTTGTTTTTCGTTTCATGTGCAAGGACTACTCCTGGACGCCTTTAGCCATTGATATGCTCAAAAAAAAAGGGTTTTCTAATGTCTCTGCTTCAGAGCTTCAGGAAAGGAAAATTCTCAGAAAATACCCGCTGTGGGGCAAGTCTCTGGCCGCAAAAACCGGGCAGGGCCTGAACAAAGACGGCTGGTACACCAAAAGGATACCCCAGATTATCATGTATCCAACCGATTTCCCGGATGACCTTAAAGAAAAACGTGTCTTTCTTGAAGTTGAAGAATTCACCGGCCCGGACGGCACGGTAGACTTGGTGCGTTACTGCAGGCTTGCAGTTAGAGCGTTGGAGGTCAAAAAATAATGATCAATTTATATGTCGCAGGACTGCCCGGAACTGCCTCGAAAGATGAAGTCAGTGAATTATTTGCGCCTTACGGCAAGGTGAAATCAGTGAATCTGATCAGGGATCGGAATACAAACAAACTGAAGGGATTCGGCTTTGTGGAATTAATATCTGATCAGGGTCTTCCCGCCATCATCAAGGCGTTAAACGGTTCAGACTTCAAGGGGCAAAGACTTAAAGTTGATCGTGCAA
>JADFWI010000448.1 GCA_015222985.1 Pseudomonadota bacterium
TCTACGACGTCATATCCCTCGCCCTCCAACATCCGCCGAAGGGCTCTCAGGATATGAACATCATCGTCTATGACAAGAATGCGAGCCATGGTTATTGATTCAGTTGCCAACTATTCGGTGTTCTATGGAACTGGTGGTGGTCCGAAGGCCGCCACCATACATTTGCTATTTTAAAAAGCGGCGTAGCCGCGTTTTCTAAAATCGTGAAACGATTTTAGTTAGAAATCCTGAAAATCAGCGTCATCCATGGGGATGACCTTTTCGGGGTTGACTTCCGTTGCCTTTTTAATAGCTACCACTTCTTTGCTCGCGGCCGCCTTTTTTGCCGGAGCCGCAATGGCCTTCCGAATTGTAGGGCCAGTCCCTGTGCCGGCAGTCATGGATTTTGTCCTTGCTGCATGTCCCTTACTGCCCACTTGACTCGCGCTTCCCCCAACAAGTGTTGCAAGCTCATCCACAACAGTCTTCATCTCCTCGGCCTGGGCATTAAGCTCCTCAGAGGCCGCAGCGCTCTCCTCGGCATTGGCAGCGCTCTGCTGGGTCACCTTGTCCATCTCGCCCATAGCCTTATTCACCTGCTCAATCCCCTGGGCCTGTTCGTTGGAGGCCGCAGCAATCTCGCCAATCAGCTCTCCTACCTTGGTGGCATTTGTGGCAACCTCGGAAAAGGCATTACTCGTCTCGGTCACCACATCTGATCCACCCTTCACCTTCTTTACAGTACCTTCGATCAGCACCGCCGTGTTCTTGGCAGCCTCGGCAGACCTCATGGCAAGGTTCCTGACCTCTTCTGCCACCACGGCAAATCCGGCTCCGGCTTCACCGGCCCTTGCCGCCTCGACCGCTGCGTTTAATGCAAGCAGATTGGTCTGAAAGGCGATCTCGTCAATCGTCTTAATAATGTTTGAGGTCTCCTCACTTGCCTTGGAGATCTCTCCCATGGACGTGGTGAGATGCTCCATGGAGCCTGTGGCATGGGCCACAGTCTGGTTGGCTTCTTTCATGAGACCGTCTGCCTGCTTGGCATTGTCTGCGTTTTGTTTGGTCATGGAAGACATCTCCTCTAAAGACGCAGAGGTTTCTTCCAGGGATGCCGCCTGCTCGGTAGAGCCTTCTGCCAGAGACTGGCTGGCAGATGAGACCTGGGCGGAGGCGGAGGCTACCTGCTCGGCCCCTTCATTAAGACCTTCGATGATGCGGTTGACCGGTTTTGTAATCCCTCTGGTGATGAAAAAGGCGAGTAACGATCCAACTATAATCGCTACCAGGGATCCGATGATCATGATGCTGTTGGCCGTAGATATCTGGCCCTCCATCTTTGCTTTCTGGTCGGCACGGGCTTTATTGCAGACCTCCTGGGTTGTTCTGGCCGCTGCCACCATTTTTGATTCGGCCCCTCCTTGCTTTTCACGCAATGCTACAACGTCGCTGAATGCCGCCTTGTACGCATTAACTGAGGCGACTATCTGATCGGTCTGCTGCTTGTTTTCGGCCTGTTTGAAACGCGACCTCATGTCTTCTGCGAGCGTGACGATATCTCCCACATACTTGTTTACACGATCCACATACATTTTGTCACCGCGCAGGAGAAAATTCTTTTCCTGCCGCCGACATAGCAGGACCCACTTTATGATGCGGTTGGCATCATCGCCCTTGACCAATTTGTCGTCAAGCTCTGCATTGCCGGCATTCGCCTTGCGCAGCGCTTCGTACTGGGCCTTTTGGTCAGCACGTATGTCATCAGCAACTTTTTCAACCTGCCTGGCTGCTTTGACCATGTTGCCGTCAGCTACCCCTAATTCTCCGTGCATGTCCACATAGCCTGCAAACGCTTGTTCGTATTGACCGACGGCTCCAAAGACCTCATCCATTTGCTGCCTGTTGACCGGGTCGTTGAATTTATCCTTGGTTTCGATCGCCTGTTTTTTCAGGTCAGCTACGTCCTTTTTGACCATGTCAACGTATTTCTCGTCTCCACGAATGATGAAATTCTTTTCCTGCTGGCGCGTTGCCTGGATGGTTTTGATCAGGCGGTTTACATCATCCGCCTTCACAACCCTGTCCACAACGCCTGACAGGCCGTTGTAGCCCACAAAGGCTACCACAGCGAGGAAAACCAGCACGATCCCAAATCCACCGGCTATCTTGGTCCCAAGTTTCATGTCCTTAAACATCGTTCTTACCTCCTTTTATTAGTTATTAGTTATTGGTTAAATGGTTGAGCCTGAAGGCCCCAATTCCTCAATGCCTGAATTCCAAAATCCACAATTTCAACTCACGCTGCTTTTTCCAGCAGAGCCATGTCTTCGGCACTCAGCACCCGATCGATGTCAAGGAGGATCTTTACACCCCCTTCCATCTTGGCCATTCCCAGGATGTATTGCGTATTGAGCTTTGTGCCGAATGTCGGCGTATCCTCGATGTCTTCGGCCTTGATGTTCAATACCTCGCATACTGAATCGACCACAATCCCGATCAGCACAGTTCCCCCCTGGCCTGTGATTTCAACCACGATAATGCAGGTGCGCTCCGTGTATTCCATTTCCTCCATGCCGAACTTGAGCCTCAGGTCCACCACGGGTATCACCTTGCCGCGAAGATTAATGACCCCTTTGACATGTTCCGGTGTCTGGGGAACAGAGGTGATCGGCATCATCCCGATGATCTCCTTGACCTTCAGGATGCCGATGCCATACTCTTCTTCGTCCAGGGCAAAAGTGAGATATTTTGCCTCCCTGTCTGCCACAGCCTTTGCTGCCTGATCCATTGCTTCAGCTAATTCTGCCATTTGTTTCTTCACCTCCTCGTGTTTGGTTATTCGTTCTTGGTTATTGGTTATGGGGCGCTTGTCTTTGCTTTTCTTGCTCGCAATCTAAAATCCAAATTCCATACTGTTTTCAAGGCGTGAGCCGCAAATCAGCAATCGAAACGCTCCTGAACGTCCGACCGGGCATCACCTCGCCTTTCAGTGGTTAGTGTTTAGTGCTCAGTGGTCAGTGTTCACTCCCTGATTCGGTTTGACTCAATTAAGGTTTGACATTGCCTCACAAACGTCCTTGCTGCTCCCTGTGTCGGAATCAGCACTTGAAAGCATCTTGCCTAGTACTGCAACGATGTCCAAGAAGTCGCTGTCCACATCGGTTAAAAACCGCGGCCGTAAGGTATGTCCTTTCGCAATCGTATCGCCTTGGGCATCGGCCAGAACGAGGATGATACGAAGGTCCGCAAGCAAGTTGCGAATGGAAACAAGCTCCGAAAGTTCTTCCTTGCTTGCAGCTAGAAAAACAGCAATGGTCATATTGTGCCCCAGGCCGGGCCGATGAAGTCTTCGCGTAAGGCTCTCGATTGTTCGAAAAATCTCTATTTCCCTTTTGGGAACCAATACCTCAATCACCCTGTGGAGCCTTTCCCCTGGCCCCTTCGCCGATGTGGAATAGAACAACAAGCTCAACCTGACCTCCCTCCACCTCAATGATCATTATGAAAACAGCCAGTTGATCCGGCGTATTGTGGAACTCTATACCAAGTTTCGTGCCAGGCGCCTTCTTAGACGCCGGATGATTAGTTATCTGTTTATTTACAGATAGTTGCGGTTAAGATGGGGGGGCATGGGGAGAAACAAGATAGAAGAAAACAGTCCCAGATCTGGGACAAATCCCATTTTTGGAATCCCAATTTTGGGACATTCCAGGGAGGGGGCGGTTTTCAGGGGTCAGTGATCACTGACCCCTGACCACTAGGCACTGACGACTTTCAATTGAGCAGTTTCGCTCAATTGGGGTTACAGCGTGTGTGCGCCTTCGGCATAACGGTGGATGTTGTATTGTTTCAGGCGGGCATAGAAACGGGAACGGGAAATGCCGGATACGCGGCAGGCCTCTTTCATATTACCCTTTGTTAACAAGACGAGATCTTGAAGATATTGTCTTTCTGTTCCGTCCAGCATTGCTTGCAGATTAGGAAGGTCTTTATCGAGTCTAGCGCTCTTCTCCAGGCAGGCACGATGTGGTTTTCCACAGCCTACCGAAGTACGGGCCAATTCAATGCGGATTTGCTCTGGGAGGTGTACGGGAAACAGAGTCGCCTCATCTTGAGCTTTGGACAGGGCTGCCTCCATGGCATGGACCAATTCCCGCACATTGCCTGGCCAGCTGTAGGCGGTCAGTAAATCGACGAATTCAGGAGAAAACCCTTTTGTTCCTATACCGTAACGGTCACAGAACCGGTTCATATAATACATGGCAATATCTTTGATATCTTTTGCCCGCCCTCTCAGGAGAGGTAAAGCGATCACCATGGATCGGATGCGAAACAGAAGGTCATTGCGGAATTTCCCGGCTTGTACCATCTTATGCAGATCGCGATTGGTTGCTGCAACCAGCCTGAAATCACTCTTTAACTCTTCCTTGCCCCCGACTTGGCGGAAGCGGCGCTCCTGAAGCACTCGTAGGAAGGTCCTCTGAATAGACAGAGGAAGTTCTCCCACCTCGTCGAGAAAAAGCGTACCCCTGTCGGCCTGCTTGACCAGGCCCTGGTGGTTCTTGTCAGCACCTGTAAAAGCCCCCTTTTCGTGCCCGAAAAGAGTACTTTCCACCAGGGTTTCCGGCAGGGCAGCACAATCGACCACCACAAAATTTCTGCTGGCGCGGCTACTGTTCTCATGGATCGCCTGCGCGAATAGCTCTTTTCCTGTGCCAGTCTTCCCCGTGATGAGGATATTCATTTCTGTGTTTGCCACTTGGGCAACATGGTCAAGACAGCGTCTCATCTGAGCACTGTTTCCAACAATACCCTCCCGTTTTAAGGCCACGGGTGACTTTCCGGCGTTCTTTTCCTCGCGGTATTCGAGGGCACGAACCAAGGGCAGGGTGAGGGTTTCTACCGAGGGAGGTTTTTCAACGTAGTCCCAGGCGCCACTTCTGATCGCCAGCTCCGCGCCGTCAGGCTCGCCCTGCCCGGTCATGATGATGACCTCGGGTGACGAGGGCGCTTCCCGGACCTTTGGCAGGAGATTCAGCCCGTTTCCATCCGGCATGCGAACGTCGAGAAACACCACATCAAATGCCTCCGACAAGACCTCCTTGAGCCCGTCTTTAATCGTGAGCACGTAAGCGGCGTCATGTCCCATGCCCCTCATGGCGCTGCACAGGGCATCGCAAATCATCTTGTCGTCATCTATGATCAGAATATTTGCCATGATCTTGTTATCCGTCCAGCGCCTTTCGAATGGTCTTTGCCATCTCCGCAGTGACAACGGGCTTCATGACGTACTCCGAAATGTCTATGGCCTCCTCTTCCGTGATCTGTTCACTCAAACCCGTGCAAAGTACTGTAGGAATATCGGGTCGAATGCGAGTGAGTTCTTGGGCCAATTCTTTGCCCGTCATATTCGGCATGGTTTGGTCAGTGATGACCAAGTCGAAGCTGTCTGGTTCAGCCCTAAAAGCCTCCAGGGCCTCGATGCTGTTCGTTCTTGCAACGACCTGATAACCAAGACGCTCTAACATCAACTTTAAGGGGTCAACCACTATTTTCTCGTCGTCCACCAACAGTATTCGCTCGTTGCCCGTGGGAGGTGGTGCAGCCGGCTCAACGCCAGGCGCTACCTCTTCTTCCTCGGCCCTTGGAAAATAGACATGGAAGGTAGTCCCCTTTTCAGGTTCACTATCAACAGTGATTGCTCCACCATAGTTTTTGACAATACCATGGACCACAGCCAGCCCCATACCGGTTCCCTCACTGCGATCCTTAGTGGTGAAAAAGGGATCAAAGATGCGTTTCACGACTTCTGGGTCGATACCGCGTCCTGAATCACTGACGGTAAGTCTCGCGTATGGGCCGGATTTCAGATCCGGATGTTTGGCCGCAGCATCACCGTCAAGTTCCATGTCTGCGAGGCTTACTTCCAGCACGCCTCCCCTTTTTCGCATGGCATGGGCGGCATTAGTGCAAAGATTCATTAGTATCTGATGGATGTGGGTTGGATCAGCCAGCACCCTGCCGGAGTCCGTCTTAATGTCTTTCCTGATCTCGATGGTTGTCGGCAACGAAGATCGGAGCAGTTTAAGGACTTCTTTGACAATGGGACTCAGTTGTAAGAGGATTCGCTGCTGTTCAGTCTGGCGGCTAAAGGCAAGAATTTGCTTTACGAGATCCTTAGCCCGGTGGCCTGCCTTAAGCACCTCATCCAAGTTGAAGCGCAGATCTCTGTCATCCTCAACATTTAACAAAGCGAGTTCGGTCTGAACAATAATAGGTGTAAGGATGTTGTTAAAATCATGAGCAATCCCTCCAGCAAGAGTGCCGATGGCCTCCAGCTTCTGGGCTTGTCGGAGTTGGCTTTTAAGGCGCTTTTTGTCGGTTATGTCCTCTCCAGAACTCAGTATAGCACTTATTATTCCTGCTTGATCCTTCAGCACAGTATTATGCCATGCAATGCTTTTCTCATCACCACTCTCAGTCAAGACCAGGTTTTCGTGGTATTCAACTGGCTCGACTTGACCATGTATCAACTGTTGAAAAACACTCCTGATTTCTTCTGTCATTCTTTCTGGCACAAAATTATCAAACCAGTTTTTGCCAATAACCTCTTCCTCTTGGACCCCCAAAATCTCACAACCTTTCCTGTTGAGAAGAGTGATCTTTTCATCTCGATCAATTACTACAAACATCGTCGCTGCAACATCAAGATAGTGTTGCACCTTATCTTGCTCTTGTCGCAACGCCTCCTCCGCACGCTTGCAGTCGGTGATGTCGCGGAATACGCCGTGCAGGACTTTTTTGTTCTTTAGTTTTAATATATTGGCCTTTATTGAAACGTCTCTTATCTCTCCGTTCTTGGTAATAACCTGCGTTTCCAGAGCCTGCCCTTGTTTCTCTTTCAAATGCTCTTTGAAAGTTCTGCTAAGTTCTCCTTCAACTTCTTCCGGAGGATGGAGAATACGTTGGTGTTTGCCGACCAGCTCCGATTTCGCTCTGCCAACCAACTCTGACGCTGCGTGGTTGCAGTCAATTAATATCCCTGTTTCCGCATCAGCTATGAAGATGGCATCCAGTGCTTCTTCAAACTGTGTTCTGTACCTTTCTTCAGATTCCTTCAGTGCCTGCTCGGCTCGCTGGCGCTCCTTCACGAGTTCGATACTGTACAGTGCAAAAGCAATGTCTCCAGCGACCTCTTGGAGCAAGCCTTGCTCTTCCTGGTCTGAAGCAGACTCTTGGGGGATTGAAACAGTCAACATGCCGTAGATCGTTTCCGCATGTTCCAGCCGGACATTCATTGCTGCCCTACCAGCATACCCCTTCGCCAGTGGACAGTCACAGGTGGCCAACGGATCTCGGATGACCTGTACAGCCGTTCGTGTTAGTGCGTTCTGAGCACAACGGGTTAACTTGCCGTGCTTCCACAGCTCCACCATGGACAAGAATTCCTTGCCCAAACCAGGTCCTGCACTTTGCAAAAGGTGTCCTGACTCATTAAACAGGGCAATCCAGGCATTATGATAACCGCGCGTTTGGACCAGGTTCTCGCAAACGCCTTGAATCAGGCGATCAGGATCCTTTTCCTTGGTAATGAGTCGGTTGACATTTCGAATGGAGCGTAGCACAGCATTCAGGTGTTTTATCCTCTGCTGTGCCTGCTTGTGCTCGGTAATGTCTGTGAAGAAACCTACGTTGCATTCTCTTCCATCTATTAAGACCTTAGTCGTGTTGATATCCACATATATCGTTGTCCCATCTTTTCGCAAACACGGAATACCTGGTGCTAAGGTCTTTTCCCCTCGTGCCTGGGCCTCAAATTCTGAAATTACACCATCTAAATCATCTTTTGGGTGAAGATCAACTACACTCATTTGTTTCAATTCTTCTTCGGTATAGCCTAACATTCTACACAGGGCCGGATTGGTGTATTTGAGCTCCTTTGTTTCAACATCAGCGACAAGTATCCCTTCAGCAGAACCTTCAAAGAGAGCCCTGTATCTCTCTTCAGATTCTCTTAGCGCCTTCTCTGCCAGCTTACTTTCGGTGACATCCTTGTTTACTCCGCGGTAACCCTTAAGATTTCCTTCTTCAGCGAGGATGGGGATGCCATTCGTAAGAAGACAGACTGGTCTGCCTTCCTTGCTGATATTCCAGTTGACCAACTCTGCGATAGGCTCTTTCTTCCGGGCCATTTTGGAAAATATTTCTCTTGCCTTCTTGGCTTCGTCCTGTGCCATGAGGTCAAAAGGTGTTTTCCCCATAATTTCGTCTGGGCGATACCCTAGGATGTCTTCAACCCTCTCCGAGCAGTGAGTGTATACTCCGTTTTTGTCAACTTCCCAGATCCAATCAGCCATACTAAGGGCGATATCTCTGAAACGCTCCTCATTCACCCGTAGCGCCTTCTCCGCCCTCTTGCGCTCGGTAATATCCTGCCCCTGGGCTATTGTGGCAATGACCGTTGTGCCATCCTTCGCATGAATGTTCGCTGAGTTCCAAAGTGCTATCCGAATACTCCCATCTTTGCAAAGAATCGGAATATCTACCGATTCCCAATGTTCACCACTCAAAGTGCTTGCGATCTTGCTCAATGATTCGTCTCGGCTTGCGTCAGGGAAGAGCATTTGCAGTTTTTGACCAATGACCTTGTCGGCTGCATAACCCGTCAGATGTTCGAAGGCATGGTTGAACCGGGTAATTTTGGCCTCCGTATCCCATACAATGATAGGAGCATTGGCGTAGTTAAACAGCTTTTCCAGATAGTCGCGCGTCTTCCTAATGGTCTCCTCCGCCCGCTGGCGCTGAGTGGTTTCTGATTGTAATTTATGGTTAAGCAATTCGAGTTGCTTTGCTGATTCCGCTTTCATTTCCAACTCCAGGGCATTCAAGAGTCGTTATTCTACCGTGTGTCAGTGGTGTAATGTTTTGAGTTCGAAAATGCTGTGCCGCTTTATTGACAGCATGAATCATGCCATAGTGTTATAGATACACTATTCTCCATAATTCCCGCCAGTTGAGGTTTTCTTGTCGTGGGATTTCGATTTTGACTTGTTGGTGAATAGGGTTTATATGCTTCTAATTTGTCAAGCTTTTGACGCTTGATAGCGGTAGGCTAACAGCGCGGGGTAGGTTTGGGAGTTTCAAATACTTGAACCTGATAGCCATCTGTGTTCGTGAGCCCATCGGAACGGGAGTCATCGGGCACAATATATAGTGCTTTGGCTGGTAGGTTTTTCCAGTAAAAAGACTATGGTCGAAGACTATTCCTTGTCCAGAATCTCCCTCACCCTTTGAGATAACTCGCTCAAACTAAAAGGTTTTTGTATGAATCCATCACAACCACATGCCAATATCTTCTTCGCCTCGCTCTCTATGCTGTATCCGCTAGAAAGAAGAACCTTTACCTTGGGGTTGATCTCCTTCATTCGGTCATAGGCTTTACCACCGCCCATATCGGGCATAATCATGTCGAGAAAAACCATGTCAATCGTGTCTTGGTTCTCCTCGTACACCTTAACCGCTTCTCTGCCACTTTTTGCTTCAAGGACAGTGTAGCCCAATCTCTTGAGCACCTTAACAGCCGCATCCAAAACCATGGCTTCATCGTCCACGACCAGGACAGTTTCCGTCCCTTTAATGATTTGCTTATCAGCGACGACAGTCTTCTCGACCTTCTTTTCCGTTGCAGGCAAGTATATGCTGAAAGTAGTTCCATGTCCTATTTCAGATTCAACGTCAATGTAACCCCCATGACCCTTTATGATCCCATAAACAGAGGCCAACCCAAGACCGGTGCCTCTGCCCATCTCCTTGGTCGTAAAGAAGGGGTCAAA
>JADFWI010000449.1 GCA_015222985.1 Pseudomonadota bacterium
CTTGTCCTTGGAGATGTCAGAGTGTTGACCGCCATGAACCAGCGGCTTGGAACGGGCTTGATTATTCGAGATGTTTCCGGCCCCGAGGCCGGACATTACGAGCCGGGTATGATAGACGTCGCCGCACTTTCTGATTTGGACTTTGATCAGCTTCAACCTGGACATCCCAGTCGAGCAACAGGCCAGGCCATGGTGAAATATGTCACCGAAGGTGCGGACTGGGCCATGCAGGGCCGTATTCACGGGCTGGTCACCTGCCCTATCAACAAAATGGCCATGCGCACAGCCGGCTTCGACTATGACGGACACACCGAACTCCTTGCCGAAATGACAAAAACCTCAGACTACGTAATGATGCTCGCCGGAAGCAGGCTCAGGGTTGCCCTGGTAACCATCCACATCCCTTTGGCCCGGGTTTCCGGAGAGCTTACGATTGACGGAATCCTTAAGACGATCAGGATCACGGAAGAGGCGCTCAGAAACTCATTTGGCATTGAAAAGCCGAAACTTGTGGCCGCAGCGCTGAACCCTCATGCAGGTGAAGGCGGCATGTTCGGAGATGAAGAGAGCCGGATCATCTCTCCGGCTCTTTGCCAGGCTGTCAAGGCCGGAGTTGATGTGTCCGGTCCTTATCCTTCGGATAGCTTGTTCTATCAGGCCCTGAAAGGCAAGTGGGATGCCGTTATCTCGATGTACCACGACCAGGGTCTCATACCCTTTAAGATGGTCCACTTTGCCGATGGGGTAAACACAACTCTGGGGCTTCCCATCGTGCGGACATCTGTAGACCATGGCACGGCCTATGATATTGCCGGAAAAGGCCAAGCAGACCCGGGAAGCCTCGTAGCTGCCATACGTATGGCTGCCCACCAGGCCAGGGAAAGGGCAAAAAGCAACGGGCAGAGAGTATAGGTTAGCCTCATGAAGTATTGCTCACGGGCAATTCCACGCTAAAGGTGGCGCCACCCTGGGCGTTGTTTTTGGCAAAGATATGGCCGTTATGTCGACGGACAATCTCATGGGAGATATAGAGGCCCAGACCGGTCCCTTTTCCTACCTCCTTGGTTGTGAAGAAAGGCTTGAACATATCCTTCATTACCTCTGCGGGGATTCCTGGGCCGTTGTCTTCACACTCAAAGGCAACAATGCCTCTTGGCTCATCGAACCTGGTCCTTAAGACAATTCGCCCTGGGCCGCTGCTCACGACCTGTATAGCATTGGTCAAGATGTTAAGGCATACCTGCCCCAGGTTGGCGAAGTTGCCTTGGATCTCAGGCAGATTGTCAGCATAGGCCTCGATAATTTCAATGCCAGCGCCCTTGTACTGGTTGTGAAGGACCCTTAGGGCGTTCCCGGTAACATCATTGAGCATGACAGGCTCAGAGTATTCCTGGGTCTGACGGGATATTCCAAGCAGGCTTGCCACAATATCTTTGGCGCGTTTCAGTTCCTTGAGGCTGAATTTCAGATCGTCAACCAACTCCTCCTTTTCTTCTGCGCTATCCTGTGACCCAACAATCTGTTGAGCAGGCGTTTCTTCTATAGTCTCTACGGCTGTCTGAACGAGACTGGAGACGCTCGTAAGGGGGTTGTTCAGCTCGTGCGCAACCCCTGCCACAAGGGCTCCCACAGCAGCCAGGCTTTCGGATCTGATAAGAAGATCCTGAGTCTTCTCCTTTTCTTCCAGCGCCCTTTTTAGTTCTTGAGTCCGTTCTTCCACTATGCTTTCAAGGTTAACGTTAAGATTTTCAATGAGTTCATATGCCTTGGCATTCTCGATGGCAATAGCGCATTGGTTTGCCAGGGTGCGAAGGAGTTCAAAGTCTTGTGCTGTGAAAAGATCCCCTGACTTCTTGTCACCCAAGACAAGCAGTCCATTTGTGTTCCCTTTGAAGACCAAAGGTATGATCACAGCGCCGGCCAGGCTGTTGAAATCTTTCCTCAAGGCAGACGGATCATCACTAGAGCCCAACCATTCTTCGACATTGTAACGGGTTACCTCCCTCTTCCGATCACCCATCTCCCCGATAAGGGGACTCGACGCCCTTATTGATAGGGCCTCGTTTGATAGGCTGCCCATCTGACTGCAGATGACAAATTTCTGCTCCGCATCGTCCTTGAGCATCACATAGGCCCAATCAAGACACATGGCATCAGTGAGCGTCCTGAGGGTTTTGTCCATGATTTCGTCAAGATTCAGCATGGAGGCCATGGCATCACTCAATGCCATCAGGGTTTTTTGATAATCGTATTTACCTTTGAAGAGCAGGTTATCGATTACAAGTTGCACCCGTTTCTTAAGGGGCTCAAAGACAAAAACGATGATAACAAAAAACAAGAATAGAAAAAGAAAAGACCATCTTTGGCCCATCCCCTCAAATACCTGATTGAACAAAATGATCATCAGGGCATAAGCCCCGGTGAGCAAACCTGTAAGCAGGGAGTAAATAAGACCCTTTTGAACCACGAAGCCGATGTCGAGCAAATCGTGCTTCAATACAGCAAAACCCAAGAGAGTGATGGGAATGAAGGTAAAGTTTCCCGCCGGATAAGAACTGATCCCGACCAGGGGCAAAAGGTCGAAATGGGCCATGATGGCGGCGCCCCCCAGAGCGGAGATTATATATTTTGTTTTGTTTCTTCGATCCGGGTCTTTGTCTTGCCTTAGGCTGCGAAAGAGGAGATAGATACAATAGAGCGTGGTTGTGGTGCTGGCGACTCCAAACACATATATCAAGGGTCCTCCCAAGGCATAATACCCGAAATAATATCTATGGACCCCTGACAGGTAGTAGTCCCCTTGAGAAAGGAGGCTCAGACACCCGCTAAAGGCGTAGGCTATGCCAATTAACCGTTTGTGTCTGGTTATTCCCAGGAAACAGTAGGTAAAGTGCAGGTAAACAGGAACGAAAAAGACAACAAACACGTGATCTATGCGGCTGATCCGTAAGGCCAGATCAGGATCAGTCACTACTGAGGCCAGGGCCTTGTCAAGACTCAAGAGTCCCCCCAGAAAACAGATAGCCGCAAGAAGCAGATTGACTTTCCGGCCCTTTCCCTTGACCAGGGCCAGGCTTGCCAAAGCAAACAAGGTCAGAAAACTGACAAAGGGTGGCATCACCCACCAATTCAGCTCAATCGGCATACTGCTCACAGCAGCCCTCCACTCTATGTTTTAGGGCTCGCGCAAAAATAACTTCACATTTTGGCATCTCAGCTTCAGCCCATCATTGACCCAATGTTGATGATTATAGCGCAGAAGAATTTCGGTCAAGACAAAACGGATTCGAATCAGCTCAGCCTCGCGAAACAGATAGGTTCATGTTTTCAAAAGCCTAGCCCCTGTACAGATTAATATTGACGATAGTGGATTTTAGATAGAAAATAAAAATTTTGATCCGTATCAACGGGAAAACGGTCAACCCAACACATACAGTAACTTAAAAAATGTCTGCTGATAAGATTATTGTACGCGGCGCGCGCCAGCACAACCTCAAGAATATTGATGTGGATATCCCCCGGAATCGACTTGTGGTCATAACGGGTCTTTCGGGTTCCGGCAAGTCGACACTCGCCTTTGACACGCTTTATGCAGAGGGACAGCGTCGATACGTTGAGTCGCTTTCTGTTTATGCACGCCAGTTCCTGGAGCGCATGGACAAGCCGGATGTAGACACCATCGAAGGCCTCTCGCCGGCCATTGCCATCGAACAAAAATCGACTACCAAGAACCCAAGATCCACAGTGGGAACTGTAACCGAGATCCATGATTATCTCCGGGTTCTCTTTGCCCGCATCGGCAACCCACACTGTCATCAATGCGGACGGCCTATCACGACTCAGACTGTCCAGCAGATGGTGGACCAAGTCATGGCCCTTAAGCCGGGGACCAGGGTTGCCATCCTGTCTCCAGTCGTCTCCGGCCAAGAGGGAACCCATCAAAGGCTGTTTCAAAGACTCAGAAGGGACGGGTTTGCCCGCGTCCGGGTAGATGGTGAGACCCTTGACCTTGGAGAAGTCATCTCGCTGGACAATAGTACAAAGCACACGGTGGACGTAGTGGTGGACCGCTTGGTCGTAAAGGACTCTATCCGTAATCGCCTGGCCGACTCCATTGAACTTGCCATAGGGCTTTCAGAAGGCCTTGTCACTGTAGATGTTTTCGGCGCAGACCCGTTTGTTTTTAGCGAAAAGGCCTCCTGCCTGGTTTGCGGCATCAGCTACTCCACGTTTTTGCCGGCAAACTTTTCCTTCAACAGTCCCCTGGGGGCTTGCCCGACGTGCAATGGGCTCGGCTCTATGATGGTCTTTGATCCTGACATGATTGTCCCAAACCCGCAGCTTTCCTTGAGGCAAGGCGGCATCGCCCCGTGGGAAAACCGGCATTCGGTCTATTTTTTCCAGGTATTGGATGCCATCACTAGCCGCTATCAGGTAGACATCCACACTCCTTTCAAGGATTTTCCGGAACCACTCAAAGATCTGTTGCTGTATGGCTCCAAGGGCGAGCCTATAGACTTTTACCTGGAGCGCGATGGCCGGCGCTATACCTACGTCAGGCCCTTTGAAGGGGCCATTCCCAGTCTTGAACGGCGTTACAAGGAAACATCAACGCAACAAGTGCGAGAACGGATAGAACGATTCATGAACATCCAAGCCTGCCCCGATTGTCATGGAGCACGCCTCAAGCCGGAAAGTCTTGCAGTGAAGATTGGCGGCGAGTCTATTCATGAGGTCAGCGCACGGTCCATAGCCGAACTTGTTGAATTCTTCCATGCCGTTCAGCTCGCCCCACGTGAAAGGACTATCGCTGAACGCATACTGAGAGAAATTGGCGAAAGGCTCCTTTTCTTGACCCGCGTGGGACTGGGATACCTCACCCTGGACCGCGGATCAGCGACTCTTTCAGCCGGGGAATGGCAGCGTATCAGGCTCGCCACCCAGATCAGTTCCAAGCTGACCGGAGTCCTTTACGTGCTGGACGAACCGAGCATAGGACTTCACCAGCGGGACAATCAGAGACTGCTGAGCACGCTTCGACAGATGCGCGATCTGGGAAATACAGTCCTTGTAGTAGAACACGATCCAGAAACCATCCTTTCGGCAGACAGTGTCATCGATATGGGCCCGGAAGCCGGCGTTAGAGGCGGACATGTTGTGTTCAGCGGACGGCCTTCAGCGCTTCTCGAACACGAGACCTCTATCACGGGCCAGTATCTGTCTGGTCGCAAGACCATACCGGTACCTACGAAGCGCCGTCCCTTGACAAAGGGATGCCTCACCCTCATTGGGGCATATTCAAACAACCTTAAAGACATCGCGGTTCGGTTTCCTCTAGGATGCTTTGTGTGTGTGACAGGCGTGTCGGGATCAGGCAAATCCACGTTGGTAATTGAAACACTCTACCGCGCTTTGGCTCGCCATTTCTATTATTCCACAAAAGGCGTGGGCAAATTCAGGCAACTCAGCGGTCTTGAAAAGGTCGACAGCGTTGTTCACATAGACCAGTCTCCAATCGGACGTACCCCACGCTCAAATCCTGCAACATATTCCGCCCTATTTGCCTACGTCAGGGAGCTATTTGCCAGAACGCCCGATGCCAGGATCCGGGGATACAGGCCAGGACGTTTTAGCTTCAACGTAAAGGGCGGCAGATGCGAGGCCTGTCGTGGAGAAGGGATCATCAAGATTGAGATGCATTTTCTTCCTGATGTTTATGTCACTTGCGATGTGTGCCGCCGCAAGCGTTACAACCGCGAAACCCTGGAGGTGAAATACAAGGGAAAAAATATATCTGACGTGCTGGATATGACAGTGAATCAGGCCCTTGCATTCTTTGGCAACGTGAAAAAGATAAGAACCAAACTCGAGACCCTGGCCGATGTGGGACTCAATTATGTCCGGTTGGGGCAGGCTGCTACGACACTATCCGGCGGGGAAGCACAGCGCCTGAAGCTGTCAAGAGAACTGAGCAAGCGAGGAACAGGACGAACCGTCTATATCCTGGATGAACCAACCACGGGTCTGCACTCTGCCGACATTCAGAAACTCCTGGATGTGCTCAATCGGCTAGCCGATGCCGGCAATACGATCGTCGTGATCGAGCACAATATGGATGTGATCAAATCTGCCGACTATGTCATTGACCTCGGTCCGGAAGGCGGGGATGAAGGAGGACATGTGGTGGGATGCGGCAGGCCGCAAGAAATTGCAGAGCTGGCAGATTCCCACACGGGCAGGTTCTTGAGGAAGGTATTAGGTAACCGTTTACGGTTACAAAAAGATGAACATCGAACATCGAATCCGCCTCCGGCGGAAATGTTGAATGGGAAAACAGGAAACAGAAGAATTATTTAGGATTTTCATTACGACTATCAAAACGGCCGTTCGACAGGCTCACGGCCCTGAGTGGAGTCGAAGGGCTGAAAAGAAACAGA
>JADFWI010000068.1 GCA_015222985.1 Pseudomonadota bacterium
CCTTTTTTTTGCTTTTTGTGGAGAATCATTATCTACTAACATTGTTTATTTTACAAGACGTATTATTAATAACTAAGAGTCTGCCACGGGCGGCCGCTGAACCGATATTTTTTCAGGATACAGTGGCCATGGGAAAGGGTAACAAGCATCAGACACCATAGTCACCTGCTGTTTCTGCTCTCAATGACCCCTTTGGGGCGGACAGGGGCCTTGGCTGAGGTTTCTGGTCACGATACAAAGGATCTCTGATTTTCTTGATCCTCAAGGGCGAAAAACCCTTGGAGGAGGTAGCATGCCAGGCACTGCTTGTGTGTGTTTTTCTCGCAGTAATTTCTATCCTGATTGTTTGAATCTGGCTATGGAAAAGCCTATCGAGAGATCGCCGGATCGGGATGACAAGGAATTGGATAGTGCTATTGTTGGGCAGGCCCCGCCTATGGCGCAAATAAAGCGCCACATTTTGCGCTTGGGCAAATGTGATTTGACCGTGCTCATAACCGGCGAGAGTGGGACAGGCAAAGAACTGGTAGCCCGTGCAATTCACAAGTATTCGCCCCGTGCACAAAAACCCTTAATCAAGGTCAACAGTGCTGCACTGCCGACAGATCTTTTTGAAAGTGAATTGTTTGGATTTGAAAAAGGAGCCTTCACTGGGGCCTTCAAGAAAAAACCGGGAAAGTTCGAACTGGCTCACTCAGGCACCATCCTTTTGGATGAGATCGGGGAAATTCACTTCCCTATGCAAGCCAAGCTGCTACAGGTGCTTGAGGATAACGAATTTTCCCCTCTGGGGAGCACTACCAATACAAGAATCGATGCCCGCGTCCTGGCAACTACTAACGCCAACCTTGGTAAGATGCTTTCCCAGGGGCGCTTCAGATTGGACCTTTATTATCGCCTCAGCGTCGTCTCCATTCATATCCCGCCCCTAAGGGAACGCAGGGACGACATTGATTTGCTGTGCCACCACTTCCTGAGGAAATATGCGGCCCGCTATGGCAGGGAGTATAAGCCTCTTTCCGACCAAGTCCGAAAGCAGTTTTATGAGTATTGGTGGCCTGGAAACGTTCGCGAACTGGAAAATGTTATCCAGACCATCACTGCGCTCGGAAACGAGGAGATCTTTTATGAAAAGACCAGAAATCATGCTCCTTCAGGAGTGCCGCGGAATGGGAGGGGACCCATGATGACTACAGGGGCTGTGACTGAGATCGCGGCCAAGCTGCTGACAAAATACAGCTTAAAGGATCTCCGCAAGAAAGCTGCGCGCAAGGCCGAGAGGGATGCCATTGCTGATGTACTTTACTACACTGACTGGAATCGCAAGAAAGCGGCAGCTTTGCTAAAAATCAGTTACAGAACCCTTCTTTACAAGATTAAAGAATGCGCAATTGAGGAAAGTAAGCATAATTACCCCGAAAGGGTAGTAGAGCCGGGATCACCAGGTTGTCTTTTACCATCCCGTTGAAAGAGCGAATCGAGCTTTCAGGTGGATCTTTTTCAATCGAGTCCAACAGGGGAGCAGGAACCGTTATCCGGGCGTCATGGCCTGAGTCTTCGCTTATGTGATATGTCTTTGGCGACATGATTGTACCTGACAGTGATACCTGCTTCGTTCAGTCTTCTGGATGTCTCACGAGACACATTCGTCTCATATTTGTCGATGAGACACTTTTGCCCCTTCCTCATGGCCTTACTTTGAGAGGAGACTCACAGGCCAATCTGCTTCGACATACCTATAACTGCCTTTTATGAATAACGCTTGACCGATTTCCCTCCTTATGTCCTTTCAAAAGATCCAATGTTAATGATTTTTTTCCGCTCACGCACTTCATAACACAACCCATGCCACGGTGTGCAAAATAGACTGCAATATCAAGAGGTTAACTTTATTTTTCTGGTCGTGGAACAGAGCGTCTCAATGGTGTCTCAGGTTTCGCGCACGAAGCTACTGCGTGTCAACCCCATAAACGTCCGTTAACCATCTAATATAACAGCCATTTTGCCCTATCATCTTGTCGAGATTTGATATGGCACAAATCTTGATAACTCAGGATCATAAAGATTCTTGGAGAGAGGTTCCTTCGAAGGGGATAACATGATAAGGGCGTGTGATGAGAGCATTAAGAAGACGTTCAAATTAGTGGAAGACATGCTTGACATTGCAGATGAAGGGGACGTGGTACGCGAAGACAATGGTTGCGGCGTGCTCTACGGTGTTGTGAGGGATTCAGCCTACAAGATCAAGAAACTGGCAGAAGCAGAAAAGGAGGCCCACATAAGAAAGGGCTGGTGGAAAGAGTGAGAAAGGAGGAGTCAATGGGACTAGAGGAGATTCGAAACAACAGTGAAGTCATCAGCGTGATAGATTGGGACATGACTCCTGAGGAGGCGGTTACCCTGTACCTTGAATGGGGCAACAACTGGGCACACGGCAAATATGTGATTAGATCGAAAAACGACGTATCTTACTATTTTGTGGTGAACACATGGGATGATCCCCCGAGGACTTACTTCATCCGCCGTAATTCAGAAGAAGCGGTTGAACTGGCTACCATCGATATGCCGGAAGCGCTAAGGGACCGCTTTCTGGAAACGGTTGGTCACAACAAAGGGGTTTACACTATAAACGACGAAGTCAAGGCCTGGTTGGAAGAGGAGCTATACGCCGAAACACAACAAAACTAAGGAGGTGCCAACGTGACGGAAAGACTGCAAGTGTACAAGTGTGAAGTGTGTGGAAACATTGTGGAGGTGCTCCATGAGGGCAAGGGTGAGCTTGTGTGCTGCAAGGAGCCGATGAAGCTTTTTGTCGAAAATACCGTGGATGCAGCAAAGGAAAAACATGTGCCTGTGGTGGAAAAGACGGAAGAAGGCGTCAAGGTAAAAGTCGGCAGCGTTTCCCATCCCATGGAGGAGAAGCACTATATTGAGTGGATCGAGGTGATCGCCGACGGAAAGGCGTACCGTCAGTTCTTAAAGCCTGGAGAAACCCCAGAGGCGGTTTTTGATATCGATGCAGAGCAAGTGACAGCCCGCGAGTACTGCAACTTGCACGGTTTGTGGAAAGCATAGGAGCTGAGCGGAGGCAAGTAATGCAAAAAACACTTATGGTCTATGCGACAAGGACAAGTAAAACAAAGGATATCGCGGAACTGATTGCAGAAGGAATCCGTTCTGCGGGTGCGGAGGCCACCGTTGTCAACGTAACTGAAGTAAAGAAAGAGGCAGATCTCGAGGGCTA
>JADFWI010000450.1 GCA_015222985.1 Pseudomonadota bacterium
ATCTCATGCTGAGCCATTGTGCTGTTTACCTCTTGTGTGGGAGATGGTTCCAACGTCTTTCTCCAGAAGAAAGCTTCAAGGGCCTGGATTTGCTCCTCCTGAGATGACGACAGAAAATCCTCTGAAAACTCCACTCCGAGATTACCGTCTTCTGAAAACTCAACGCGAAACAAATCCTCTGTCTTCATGACGTCTTCTCCTAAAATCGAACTTCACCCCAGCAGATTCGCCAAGCTATTGCTCTTCCCCTTCACAAGGCACCCGATACATGACCCACACATCCCCATTTTCGATGTCCCAGGTCTCGTAACGCTCAACCGTGGCCTCATCCAACACTGGCTCCAGCCCTTTTTCCCGTATCTCCCTTACGAGATCTGCAACATCCTTCTCAAAATCAACTTCCCCTTCTTCGCTAAACAAATCCTTCGGAATTTTGAAAGCCTTGCCGTAATAGACAGTCGGCGCACCTGTCTGCTGCTGTGTCACTCCCTGCTTGGTGGAATAATAAGCTACCGTGACTTTCTGTCCCATAATCCTCCCCTTTTCCTTGGCCTTAACCCCATGCTGTTTTCATTTTTCTAATCTGTTTCAAGGAATTTGGTCTTCCTTTTTTTCAGATAATCCAGCACTGCTGAAACGACTTCTCGGATTTCTCTCGTTTGCGGTAGCGTAGCAGTGATTTTCTCCACGTATCGGCGCTCGCATACCGCACGAAATGTAGGTTCAAAATTGACATCAAACACCCAACTGATCTGGAGCAATTTGTAATCATTGAGTGTGGCCATATCTCTTGTGTCGGCCATTCTTTCCAGCCGCAAGGCGTTTACTATCTTGGGTGAACATGCCGAATCGTTCGGCAACCCCAACACGATGGTGGAATTCGTCTCCTCATACCGCCCATCATAGTAGTCAATAAATACTCGCCAGATGTCCAGCTTGTCGGCATCACGCAGAAGTCTCGCAAAAAACAGAGTCCTTTCCAGCTCGTTTTCTGGCAGGACCCGCACGTTGTGGTAGCCAATCGCCTTGGTGATAAGACGCTGCTCTTCGTCCGAGCAGACCGAAAGAACATCGTGCTTGACCAACTCCCTCAGCCCAAGCGCTGCATGGTTCTCGGATCTCGCGTCTTCGAATGTTCCATACGTGGCATATTGCTCAAACCTGCCAAGATCGTGAAACAGGGCCATGGTCTCGGCCAACAACATGTCCTGGCTTGGCAGGTTCAAGGCCTGACCGAGCATGACGATCTCCTTACAGACTTGATCCGTGTGTTCCTGCTTCAGCCTGATGGTTTGATCGTGGGCCGGATCTTCTGTGTAATAGCCACCCACATAACCGGAGAACCACCTTTGGAAGGAGGCGAAATCGTCTTTGTCCATTCAGGCATAGTCCCTAACTGAAGGCCGATATCTGGCGCCAGCAAACAAGCGGATTTGATGAAAGGTCTGTTCAGGTTCTGCCAGTTCTCATGATCTACACCTGGCTGTACCTATAATAGGCAGCACAAGTCCCCTCACTGGACACCATGCAAGGACCCACGGGATTTTCCGGATTACACACCTTTCGGAAAAGCTTACATTCGATGGGCGTGTTAACGCCTCGGAGTATGTCACCACACTTACACCCCGGCGGCTCAGGGGAATCCGGAACCTCAAGGTCAAACAGCGCCTCCGCGTCATGGGCCCGGTAGGCCTCTCGGAAGGCAAGACCGCTCTTTGGAATCATTCCAAGACCGCGCCACGGCGAATCACAGGGCTCAAAAACCCGATCAAGTGTCTTAAGGGCATTGGGGTTTCCCTCAGGCGCCACTGCCCTTCGGTATTGAATCTCCACCCGGGCTTCGCCCGCCTCTATTTGACTGACCAGCATGTAAATACCCTGCAAGATGTCGAGTGGTTCAAAACCCATAACCACACAAGGCGTATGATATTGAGCCACAACCACCTCGTAGGGGGCCGTCCCAATGATCGTACTCACATGTCCGGGGCACATGAATCCGTTCACGTCAAGTTCTCCGCCCGAAAGCAGTGCATCCATGGCGGGAGGAAGGAGTTTGTGACACGAGAGCACCGAAAAGTTGTTTACTCCCTGAGCCTGGGCTGCCACTACGGCAGCCGCAATCGTGGGGGCAGTCGTTTCAAATCCGATCCCGAGAAACACGACTTTCTTATTAGGGTTCTGTCGGGCAATCTCAATGGCATCCATGGTCGAATAGACCATGCGTACGTCAGCGCCAAGCCCCTTTTCTTTTTGCAATGAGGACTCAGAGCCGGGCACCCTGACCATATCCCCAAAGGTCGCCACAATAACATCCGGTATTCGAGAGAGTTTAATTGCTTTGTCGATATCACGGGTAGCCGTAACGCACACAGGACAACCCGGGCCAGAGATCAGCCCGATGTGTTCAGGCAACACGTCCCGAATACCGTGTTTGAAGATTGCAACCGTGTGCGTACCGCAAATTTCCATGAACCGGGCCGGCTTTGTGGATATGGCCTTGATGCGCTCTGCCATCTTGGAAGCCAGCGAGCCGTCCCTGTACTCAGTCAGGTATTTCATCGATGACCCCCATCTCTTTCCAAAGTGCCAGAGTAATCTTTGCCTCCTCGGGATCAATCCGGTGGAGTGCAAAACCAGCATGAATAATTACATAGTCCCCGAGCTCCGGCCTCTCATCCACAATAGCAAGATTGGCCTCCTTAGTCATACCTCCCAGCTCGGCTCGGATAATATCTCCCTCAATTTCAATGACCTTCATCGGCGCTGCCACACACATGAGTGTTACCTCCTATACCTGTTATTCATTAGACATGAACCGGAAAATTGCGGCTGGCGTCGTCAGCCGTTACACCTAACCCGGACAAGCCGGGAGAAAGAAACAAGTGCCTAAAGTTAAAAGTGCCTAAAATGCCTAAAGTTAACCGAATTCAAGGCGTTGGCAACTAATGACTTGAGAATAACGTTTCACGAGTCCACGACCATACGACTTACAATCCCGCTTTATACATAGCATCGGCCACTACTGCTTGACCCAGTGCAATGCCACCGTCATTGCTGGGGACTTGCGCCTGGCTGAAAACCTCGAAACCTTGATTCTCCAAGGGCTGGGTCAGTTGCACCAGGAGCCTGGCATTCTGGAAACAACCCCCGCTCAAAACTACCTGCTTGAGCTCCCGCGACGCTCGCACCCGCTCACACACCTCCAGAAACAAGGCAACCAGGGTATTATGAAAAGTGGCGCTGATCAAACCTGTTGAACATCCCTCATTCACGTCTGCCACCACGGATCTTATGATCGGTGCCGTCAGAAACTGTAGGGCCCCGTCCTTTTTCCGAATTTCAAAAGGATAAACTCGTTCCAGGTCCTCTTCTGCCGCGGCCTCAAGTTCCACTGCAGCCTGACCTTCGTAGGCGACATAGTTTCTAACACCTGCGATTGCGGCCACCGAATCAAACAGGCGTCCGCAACTCGATGTGAGAGGCGTGTTCACACCCTGTCTTATCATATGGATCAAGATATCGACACGTTTCCGGGAGATACCCTCCAGAAAAGGAAGACTGATCTTCAAAAACTCATCTCCAAAAGCCTCGTACAGCGCGCTCACGGCCATACGCCAAGGCTTCTTGATAGCCGCAGCCCCTCCAGGCATGGGAAGATAGGCAAAATGCCCCACCCTTTCGAACTGTTTGGGCTCCACGACCAGGACCTCACCGCCCCAAATCTGCCCATCAGTGCCGTAGCCTGTGCCGTCCAGAGCAATACCTATCACAGGCCCCGCAAGGCCATGTTCTGCCATGGTGCTCACTATGTGGGCATGGTGATGCTGGACCCCAACCTGAATCATGGACGACTGCTTCAAGGCATACTGTGTGCTCAAGTAATCAGGATGGAGATCATAGGCAATAATCTTGGGCTCGATCTCCAATATCCGTTTCAGGTGCTGGATAGTCATCTCAAAAAAATTGAGGGTCTCCAAGTTTTCCAGATCGCCTATGTGTTGACTCAAGAATGCCTGGTCTCCCCTGGTGAGACAGATGGTATTTTTCCATTCAGCGCCGCAGGCAAGAATGGGCTCCAAAGACCTCTTAAGAAAAGTCGGTATGGGCACATAACCTCTGCTGCGCCTCATCTGCCTTGGCACGGTGCCAAGCACACGGAGTATCGAATCGTCGCTTCTAAGATAGATGTCACGATTGTGATTCAAGAAGTAATCAGCAATATCTCCCAGGCGCTCAAACGCCTCCTCGTTATCAATGGCAATGGGTTCCTCGCTGATGTTCCCGCTGGTCATGACCAGGGCCAGCAGGTCGTCATCACCCTGGAACAGGAGGTAATGAAGGGGCGTATAGGGTAGCATGACGCCGTAGGTGCGGTTCCGGGGAGAGACTTCTTCAGCGATATCTGCGTTAGGCTTCTTTTCCAGGATGACAATAGGCCGCTGTATGGAGTTAAGAAGGGATTCTTCGTCCTCAGTTACCCGTGCAAATTCTCTGATCTGTTCCAGGCTGGGACACATAAGGGCCAAAGGCTTTTCTTCTCGATGTTTTCTTTGCCGGAGCCTCTTGACCGCTTCATTGTTGGTGGCGTCCGCGGCCAGGTGAAAACCACCCAATCCCTTAATAGCAACGATTTTGCCTTGCTTAAGCAACTTCCGGGCTTCCTCAATCGGATTACCTGCACGAATCTCTTGGCCCGCGTGAGCCCAGAGACGCACCAGAGGGCCGCAATCCCAACAGGCATTGGGCTGGGCATGAAATCTGCGGTCCGCGGGGTCATGATATTCTGCTTCGCAGGGAGGACACATCTTGAAACCCTTCATGGCCGTAAAAGGCCGGTCATATGGGATGTCCATAATGATGGTGTAACGCGGGCCGCAGTTTGTGCAATTGATAAAAGGATACCCGAAACGTCGGTCCTTTGGGTCAAACAACTCCCTCAGACAATCTTCACATACGCATACATCCGGGGAAATAAGCGTCCTGCGGTGTTCCTGTGCCTCGCTCTTGTGAATGGTAAAGTCAGAATATGATTTTAACTCCTGCTCAATAGTTTCTATGGAAGTAATATGGGCCAGCGGGGGTTTTTCGGCGATGATGCCCCGGTGGAATGCATCCAGAAAGTCGGCATCACCCTCAACTTCAATGTAGACACCTTCTGAAGTATTGGAGACAAAGCCTCTAAGGTCGTGGGCAAGTGCAAGGTTGTAAATAAAGGGTCGAAAACCAACACCCTGAACGATCCCCTTAATCCTTGTCCTGACGCCCTTTTCCCTTATTTCTTGATCTGTTTCAACAGCCAGTCGGCCCATCGATCTATCCCTTCTCCAGTCCGGCAAGATATCTCAAGAATCTCCAAATTGGGATTGATCCTAAGGGAGATATCCCTAATCTCTTCCACACTACAATCAACATAGGGCAACAGGTCGATCTTGTTTACCAGCAAGACGCTCGACTCGTGGAACATAAGGGGATACTTTTCGGGCTTATCAGAACCCTCAGTAACGCTCAGGATCATCACCTTGTGATCTTCGCCAACATCAAACTCTGCAGGACAAACCAGGTTCCCCACGTTTTCCACCACCAGAAGATCCAATTGTGAGAGGTCAAAGGTCGCAAGCGCATTTCGTACCATGTTTCCATCCAGGTGACAGGCTCCGTCCGTGTTGATTTGAACCGCCGGGATGCCCTTCTCCGCTATCCTCTCGGCATCTCTGGTGGACTGCACATCACCCTCGATGACACCCATACGGATGCGATCTTTTACGGCATCTATAGTGCATTCCAGCAATGACGTCTTTCCGGAACCAGGCGAGCTCATCAAGTTAATGACGGCCACCTTCTCCTTTTCAAACAGTTTACGGTTTTCTTCTGCAATCCGCTCGTTCGCCTCAAGGATATTCCTTATAACTGGAATCTTCAACGCATTTGCTCCTTTCTGTGGCAGTTGTCATAACCGCTCGTGCAATTTCCGTACCTCATTGCAGAGCCATTTCAACGTAACGTCTTTGCCTGGCATACTAAGGGCTCGCGCAAAAACAACTTCACATTTTGGCATCTCAGCTTCAGCCCATCTTTGACCGATGCCTCATTCGCAAACTCCTCG
>JADFWI010000451.1 GCA_015222985.1 Pseudomonadota bacterium
AGCCTCAGCCACCGTGCCATTGACAAACGTTATGCCAGAAACCTTGTCCAGGTCGCTTCCGGCGCTTGCTTTAAAGGCGTCCATATCCGGCGAGACAAAACTGATCTCCACGCCCTCTATTTTCTTCTGGGCCATGATGGCCTCGTTCACAGCATAAAACAGGGTTGCATCCCGGACCTTATCATCAACACCACCAAAGGTTTGCGCAAACCCTATTTTCTTGGGGATTTCCCCATCCTGGGGGCGAAAAATCAGGCCATTGCTCGGCCCTGTGTCGGCGAGCATCCTTTCTACCTGCAGATCGGTCACCACATTCATGTGTTTGTTGCCGTAGTTTCCTCGTATGGGTGCGATCTTTCGCTGCATGCCAGAGGTGAGGATGACTTCGTCCACTTCCAGGTCAAAATCCTCATCCGGCATGTCGAAATTAATCGCTTCAGGCTTGCACTCTGCCCAGCACAGCGCGCACCCCAGACACCTTCGGCAGGCCAGACACCGCTTCGCCTCGGCAACCGCCACATCTTCAGGGAAGCCGGTCTCCACTTCCTTGTTGTTTCTCTCACGTTCTTCAACCGGAATCTCCGGCATCTCTGCCCGTTTGGCCGGAATATCCTGAAAGTCTATGATGTAGCGTCCCTTTTTCTCGTAGATATACATTCTACTTCTTCCCTCTCAGATATTTGTGAATAGATTCAGCCGCGGTCTTGCCGCCTGCGCAGGCTGCGATCGCAATGCCGGCGCCTGTGGCACCATCGCCCGAAGCAAAGACTCCTTCCACATTGGTTTCAAAGGTCTTGGGATTAACCTCAAAATTGAACTTCCTTCCGATCTTAAACCCGTGCTTTTCTTCCACCAGACTGGCGTCCGTCACCTGGCCAATGGCTGCAAAGATAGTATCAGCGTCCATGACAAACTCCGAACCCTCAATCGGCACAGGTCTTCTCCTGCCACTCTCGTCCGGCTCGCCAAGCTCCATTTTCAAACATTGCATTCCCACGGCCTTGCCACCCTTAACCACGACTTCCTGTGGAGCAACAAGAAAATGAAACTTGATCCCCTCGTGCTCTGCCGCGTCCACCTCCCACGGGCTTGCGGGCATCTCCTTACGGGTTCGACGATAGAGCAAATTCACCTCGTCAAAACCGACTCTTAGGCTTGTCCTGGCAACGTCCATGGCCACGTTGCCGCCGCCAACCACGATGCACGTGCCTTTGTTAGGGATTTCATTTCCGAGTGCGGCATCTCTAAGGTACTTGACACCTTCAACAACGCCCTCGGCATCCTCGTTTTTGACCCGCATGCTCATGCCCAGATGGGCGCCAACGGCGAGCAGGACAGCGTCATAGTCCTTCCGGATATCATCAAAGCTGATGTCTTTGCCTATGCGCACACCGGTCTTGATTTCTACGCCGTGTTTCTCGACAAACTCGACATCCTTGGCCAGAATCGCTTTGGGAAGCCGGTATTCGGGAATACCTACCAGAAACATCCCGCCGCATGCGGGAAGGGCCTCAAAAACCGTTATATTATTCTGATATCCGAGCAACGCCAGGTGATAGGCACAGGTCAGGCCGCTGGGGCCCCCTCCGATAATGGCTATCTTCTCAGGATAGGTTTCCTCAGGAAGGCTGACCGGGGGCTCGACCTCGTTATAAACCTCATAGTCGGCCACATAACGCTTCAGAAAACAGATGCTGATCGGCTCATCCTTGTACCCGCGGTTGCACTCGAACTCGCACGGATGGGGGCAAACCCGCCCTATGCTAAGCGGAAAAGGGAGCTTCTTTCGGATCGTGGCCAATGATTCGGCATACTTGCCGTCTGCAATATAGCCCACATATGTCCGGATATCCAGATTGATCGGGCACGTCCGCTGGCAAACCGGCATGTCTTCCTTAAAGACATTGTAGTTGCCGGAGCCGGAATTGAAATAGTCCACGGCCGTGCGCCATTCCAGGCTTTCATTGTAGTCGTCATACATGTGGATCGGGCACACCTTGATACATTCTCCGCAGTCGTCACATTTCTCACGGTCGATCCGGGGTGTCCGACGGTGGACCTTGGCCTTGAAATTGCCGTTCTCCCCCGCCAGCGATCGAACCTCGGCGCAATCTATGACCTGTATCGCATTGTTCTCTTTTAGTGCGGCCAGATCAGGGGCCGTAAAAAAAGAGTCACCGTCACTCATCAACCTGTCCTGCGGAATCCTTTCCCCGCCAATACTGGGAAAATCTTCCACCAGAAAGACCTTGTTGCCGGCATTAGCTCGATCCAATGCGGCTTTTACGCCTGCAGCCCCTCCGCCAATGATCAATACATTTTTTTCAGCCACTTTTATCCCTCTTGTTCAACGTATTTATATAAGGGTGAATTGTCCTGTACACTATCCAATTCCAGAAAACCGCGTCGCTTCAAACCCAGCACGTATTTCAAGGTTTCCGGCGGAGGAATTTCCAGATCTTTTGCCAGTTCCTTTACTGAGGCCGGTTTTTTCTGCAAGGCTGCCAGAATGGAATGGGTGGCCATCTCGTCAACAACTATGCCGCTTAAGGTCCGGTTTATCTCGTGCTCGGTGAAGATCTCATGATACTTGTTACCCGTATCAATGAAGACAGGCTTTTTCCCTACGACCCAGCGCAACTTGGGCCCTGCGAGGGAAATCCTGGCAATCTCAAGCTTCTCTTTAAGCTTTGGCAAGGGAAACTTATCAGCCTCACCCCCGAGAGGTCCGAGCTCTCTTATTTCTGCGGAAAAATCGGTGACATGCTTGACAAACACGTCAGCTTCGGCCGAAGAAAGGTTACGAAATGACAACCGCCCTGGATTCATCCCTGCATAGGCGAGCATTTCTTTGGTCATATTCACCTTGTGACTGGCGTTAAAATTGCCGCTTACATAGTGACATTCGCCAAAAAGACAGCCGAGCACCAGCAACCCGTCAAGACCATGAACAAAGGCATCCGCCATAACCGCAGGGTCCATCCTGCCCGTGCACATGATTCGAATGACCCTGATATCCGTTGTGTATTGCATCCTGGACACGCCAGCGAGATCTGCTGCCGAGTACCCTCACCAGGTGCAGCAAAAGGCCAATATCTTTGGAGTAAAATCTTCTCCCAT
>JADFWI010000452.1 GCA_015222985.1 Pseudomonadota bacterium
AACGGCAAGTTACTCCGTGAAGAACTCGGTTTTGAAGATGACGATCTTTTTGTCCTTCAGCCCACCAGGGTTGTGCCCCGTAAGTGGATTGAACGGGCGGTTGAACTGGTGAGCCTGATGAAGCTTAAGCGGCCCCGGGTCGTAGTTTCCCATGAATCCGGCGACGAGGGTAGTCTCTATGCCAAACGGGTGATGGAATACGCCGAACGTCTTGAGGTAGAGGTTCTATATGTGGGTGACAAAATCGGATCGGCCAGATCTTTTAAGGCCAGATGCGACAGGAAATACACGATTGAAGATGCATATCACAATGCCGATCTGGTTACGTACCCTTCAGGTTATGAAGGGTTCGGAAATGCCTTTCTGGAAGCGATCTACTTCAAGAAGCCGGTTGTCGTAAACCGCTATTCAATATTCATAGAAGATATTGAACCATGCGGCTTTGATGTCATTTCATTTGAATCCTTTGTCACGTCTGAGCTCATAGACCGGATCAAATCATTTCTGGAACCTGGGAACATAGGATGGATCGTCGAGAAGAATTATGAGTTAGGCAAGAGGCATTTTTCATATGAGGTGTTGGAGAGAAAGCTTCTGCCTTTGATAGAATCCTTCCGGTAACATATGCCTGTGAACAATCCTAACAAGACCTCTGGGGTGCCTTTGCGGCTGGGGCTTTTGCACTACTCGTGCCCGCCGGTTATAGGCGGCGTAGAAGAGATCCTCAGTCAGCAGGCCTCTGTTTTTCATCGGAGGGGCCACTCGGTCTCAGTGCTGGCCGGCATGGGTGAGGTATTCACCAAGGATTTTCCTGTACGGATAGAACCGGTCTTGGGTTCAAAAAACGCTCGGATCATCAAAGCCCAGGAAGAATGCAAAAAGGGGCGTCAAGGGGCCCTGGAGGGGCCCACAAACAGGATTCATGGAATTCTAAAAGACTGGTCTCGTGACATTGATATCATAATTGCCCATAATGTGCTTCACATGCCGTTTAACCTTCCCCTGACCCTGGCCTTGCGGCGTCTTGCAGATTCGGAAGACGGCCCGGTAGTGGTGAGTTGGGCCCACGATTCGCCTTATTTTCAACCCGCTCCCCCGAAATATCTGAACGGGCTCCCATGGCTTGTGCTTCAGCACGTGCATCCGAACATACGTTACGTGACTGTCTCGGAGTCACGAAAGGAGTTGTTCAGCAAACACTGCGGAGATGCCCCATGGAGGGTTATACACAACGGGATTGATCCGGTGCGCTTTTTCTACGTTGATCAAAGATCGGTGATGCTATCAGAAGAACTTGATCTGTTTGGCCGGGACCTTGTGGTCGTGCAGCCGTCAAGGATCACGCCGCGAAAGAACCTGGAGCTGGCCATCCACATCATTCGAGGGATCAAGTTATTGGGTCATAACGTCCTTTTTGTACTCACAGGCGCCTATGATCCTCATGAAGAACGGGCCGTGGCTTATTACCGAAGACTGCGGTACTGGATCAAGGAACTGGGCCTGCAGGACAACATCGCTATTTTGGCGGAGTACAGGTTTCGCAATAAGACAAAGCTGGTTCCTGATCGTGTCTTTATTCGAGACCTTTATCTTATGGCGGATTTGCTTCTTATGACGAGCAAAGATGAAGGCTTTGGGCTGCCGTTGTTGGAGGCAGGTATGATCAAACTGCCCATTGCTTGCTCGGACATCTGGCCGTTTAGAGAACTGGGTGAGGGTGTATGCTTCTTTGGGCTGGATGAACCGCCATTGTTTATTGCAGGGCGCATTGTCGAATACTTGGCACGCACGAATACTCACCTGATGTTTCGCAATGTGATGCGTCGATATGTGTGGGATGTTGTTTACAGGGAAGAGGCGTTGCCGTTTCTTCGTGAGATCACAGGCAGGACTGGAACCCCTGACAAGCCGGGATCAAGAGACCAGACACCTGATCAAAGAAAAAACCGGGAGTCCGTAACCAAGGCATGACGCAAGATGCAATTATTTGTCCCAGAAAGGGCAAGCACGATCCCAGTATCGGTCCTGTCGCTGTCATCGTGGCCATGGAAAAAGATCTGGTCCTGATACGGAGATCGATGGGCATCCAAGGCAGAGCAACGTGCAGAATTCTGACGAGCAATTTGTACACGGTTGCAGTGCCTCATCAGGACATCTCCTTGGTCGGACCTGTGCTTGGCGCCCCTTACGCAGCAATGGTCCTTGAGAAGTTAATTGTGCTGGGGGCGCAAAAGATTCTCTTTTTTGGGTGGTGCGGTTCGCTGCAACAGGTGGTGCAGATTTCAGACTTCGTGGTTCCTGACAGGGCTGTGATAGGGGAGGGGACATCCGGGCACTACCCGGTGGCTGATTCACGCCCAAGGCCGTCGGGGGTTGTGCTTAAGGCCATTGAGCAGAGCTTCAAGGAGGGCTTGATCTCTTTTCACAGGGGCGCTGTGTGGTCAACAGATGCCCCT
>JADFWI010000453.1 GCA_015222985.1 Pseudomonadota bacterium
GAATGAGGCATCGGTCAAAGATGGGCTGAAGCTGAGATGCCAAAATGTGAAGTTATTCTTGCGCGAGCCCTTACTCGGGATCGACTTTTTCTTTCAGTTCCTTACCGCATTTGAAGAAAGGCAGTTTCTTGGGTGGGACTTGGCTGGGCGCTCCTGACTTCGGATTTCTCCCTGTGTACCCCTTGTATTCCTTGACATAGATGCTGCAGAAACCCCTGATTTCAACCCGGTCTCCTCTGGCCAGCGCCTCTGTCATCTTGTCAAACATCAGATTAACGACTTCCGTTGCTTTGTTTTTTGTGAGTCCTGTTTCCTTCTTCAGCGCCTCTATGAGATTCGCCTTGTTCATGTGGGTCCTCCTAAAATACGTATTGAATCAAGCGCACAAGAAACGATTTCTGGCATGACGTTTTGCCGGAATCAACTGATTTCATCAGTAAAGGCCTTCAGCATCTTCTCGGCTGTCCTGTCGTAATCAATCTCGTAGATCCCCTTTTCAATCTTAGCCCTGATG
This sequence comes from Pseudomonadota bacterium, assembly GCA_015222985.1. Lineage (GTDB taxonomy): Bacteria > Desulfobacterota > Desulfobacteria > Desulfobacterales. The sequence goes on from JADFWI010000453.1 coordinate 515, forward strand.
GCCCGAACTCTTCCCATACGGATATCTGGTTCGCATTCAATGGCCTCGTGGGCCTTCTGAACATCTCTTGACCTCTGGGAAAAACTGCAGACTGCATCCTCATGAGACTCTCGGACAACCTCAGATCGCTTGCGAGCCTCTTCAGGGGTTTCCTTGGTTCCGGCAAGTGCCCTTTGATTAGCATACCTGGAGACTTCGTCTCTACCTGTAACCTTCATGAATAAGTACCTGCCGGGTGTGTCGGGACGAGGGCAGAACCAAACAGTTCTGATCTGCTCTTCCAAATTGCTATTCTAAATATGCAAGAATCCTGCCATGTTGTCGGGACGTGCCACAATTTTTCAATTCCCAACCCAGGCAAACAAAAACCAAAAAAATAGGGCCGGGATTCGCATCCAAGCCCTTGATCTTCACTTGGTAGCGGGGCATGGATTCGAACCACGGACCTTCGGGTTATGAGCCCGACGAGCTACCAGACTGCTCCACCCCGCATTAATCATTAAAAAATAGATCGTTTCCTTCAAGCTGTCAAGAACTATTTGCCAAATCGTATCAATCGTTCTATCAGCCGATAACCATCAGAAATCAACAAAGTTTGGCCCTCGGCCCCTTTCTCGTTGAACCCACCGGATCCCTCTGAAGGTAACGGCACGTCTTTGCCGCAGATTGCAAAGGGCACGGGTTCCGTGGTGTGAGTCCTTGCCGAAAGCGGAGTATAGTGATCAGTGGTAACCATGATCCGGTGTTCTGGGAACTCTTTCAAGCCGTCCAGCACCTTTCCCACGACTCTGGCATCAAATGCCTCAATGGCAGCTATCTTCTCATCCAGCAGGCCGGCATGGCCTGCTTCGTCTGGAGCCTCAACATGGACATAGACCAGGTCGACGCTTTTTATTGCTGACAGGGCATATCGTGCCTTGGCTTCATAATCCGTGTCAAAATATCCGGTGGCTCCCGGCACGCGAATCACCTTAAGCCCCACATACACACCGATTCCCATCAAGAGGTCTACCGCTGAAATCATAGCCCCTTTAAGCCCTGTCTTTTTTTCAAAAGACTCCAATTGCGGCGCATGTCCTTGTCCCCAGAACCAGATATGGTTGGCTGGCTTCAAGCCCTTTTTCATCCTTGTCCGGTTGACAGGATGGTCTTTTAGAATGGAGCTTGCCCGATCAATTAGCTCGAGCAAAATCCCTTGAGAAGCCAACCGATCTAAATAGGGCTCGACTCTCTCTCCAGTAATATCATGAGGTGGAGTTGTATTTACGTCTGCAGATCCGTCCTGCCAAACCATAAGATGGCGATAGCTCACCCCGGGATAGAATCGAAGCGTCTTATTTCCCAGGCCATTGTCTATGTCCTCTATGAGGCGCCGGGCTTCATCAGTGGAGATATGCCCGGCGCTGTAATCGTCCATTGTGAGCGCACCCTCCTGCCGGGAGAGGGTCACCAGATTGCAGCGGAAGGCCACATCGGTGGGCTTTAGCGCGACCCCAAGGCTGGCCGCCTCCAAAGGTCCCCGGCGGGTTTGTACTGTTCTCGGATCATAGCCCAGGAGGCTCAAATTGGCCGTATCACTTCCTGTTTCGCACCCCTCGGGAATAGTCTTGACGAGCCCCAGTTCCCCATGATCCGCGATCCAGTCCATATTGGGCGTCCGTGCTGCCTCAAGGGGGGTCTTGCCGCCAAGCTCAGCAATGGGATAGTCCCCCATGCCGTCACCCACCAGAATAATATATTTCATCTTTGATCCTCAATCCGGATCAACATGGTCTTGTCCTTCACCACGCCAAGCTGATCTATTTCAGAAAGGGCATCTCTTACGGCTGCCTCCGTGGCCTCATGGGTAATCATAACAATAGGCACTTCGCCCGCTAGGTCCCTGCCCTTCTGATGAACCGATTCGATACTGATTTGATGCTTTCCCAAAATTCCGGAAATCCTGGAGAGCACACCAGGTCTATCCTCAGCAGAAAATCGGAAATAATACTTCACATCCAGCTCTTCGATCGATCTGACGCGTCTCCTTTTTACGTAAGAAGGCTGATAGCCCATGCAAGGGACCCTGCCGATTGCGCCATGCAATACATTCCGCCCAACATCCACCAGGTCGCTAATCACAGCGCTTCCCGTGGGCATCATGCCGGCGCCGAACCCATAAAGCATGACATTTCCTACAGCATCACCCTTCACGTAAAGGGCATTGTAAGCCTCATTCACACTGGCAAGGAGGCTCTCTTGAGGTATCAGTGTCGGGTGAACCCGGGCTTCAATAGCCTCGCCATCATCTTTTGAAATAGCCAAAAGCTTGATCCGGTACCCGAATTCCTTGACAAACTCGATGTCAAGAGGCGTTATTCTTGAGATCCCCTCTGTATAGACGGCGCTATTGTCGATGGGAACACCGTAAGCTACAGAAAGGAGTATCGTGAGTTTGTGGGCCGAATCAATCCCTTCAACATCAAACGTGGGATCAGCTTCCGCGTAACCGAGCGCCTGGGCCTCTTTAAGCACTTCTGAAAAGGGACTTCCCTCATCCGTCATCTTGGTCAAGATATAGTTGGCAGTGCCGTTCAAGATCCCGAAAAGGCCTTGGATGCGATTGGCAACAAGCCCTTCCTTTATCGAACGAATCAGAGGAATACCCCCGCCAACACTGGCTTCAAAGCCCACCTCCACCCCTTTGCGCAAAGCGGCAGAAAAGATCTCATCCCCGTGAGCAGCGAGAAGGGCTTTGTTGGCGGTGACCACGTGTTTGCCTTTTTCAATGGCCTGCAAGATGAAGCTTTTTGCCGGTTCATAACCACCAATCAGTTCCACCACAATGTCAACCTCAGGATCATTGATGACCATATTGGCGTCTGTTGTGAGGATCTTTTCATCCACTGACACGCCCCGATCAGTTTCAAGGTCAAGGTCGGCTACCCATTTAAGCTCCAGGTGCGCTCCTAAACGAGAGGCGATGACTTCCCGGTTTTCCATCAGGATCTTTGCCGTGCCCGAACCCACAGTTCCGAACCCCAGCAAGCCAATACGTATTTTCTTCATGTGCTCACCTTACGTGATTAATTACAGGATCTTGCGAATCCCCCTTATGGCCTGATTGGTGCGCATCGTGTTTTCTATTAGAGCAAACCTGACATATTCATCGCCATACTCCCCGAAACCGAGCCCCGGAGAAACAGCCACCTTGGCTTCTCGAATCAACATCTTGGAAAACTCCACAGAGCCCATCTTGACATACTGTTCAGGGATCTTTGCCCAAACAAACATGGTTCCCTTCGGACTTTTGACCGGCCACCCAACCCTGTTCAGGCCCTTAACCAGCGCATCACGCCTTATTTTGTATGTGTCTACGATCTTCTTGACGCAATCTTGCGGTCCGTTTAGCGCAATGATGGATGCAATTTGGATCGGCTGAAAAATGCCGTAATCGAGATAGCTCTTGATGCGGCGAAGAGCTCCAACTATCTCGGGGCTCCCAACGCAAAACCCGACACGCCACCCAGGCATACTATAGCTCTTGGAAAGGGAGAAAAATTCCACCCCCACTTCCTTGGCCCCCGGCACCTGAAGAAAACTCGGGGCCAAATATCCATCATACACCAAATCCGCGTAGGCCAAATCATGAATCACCAGGATCCCATGCTCTTTGGCGTAGTCTACAATCTTCTCAAAAAAACCGAGGTCCACCACCTCTGTTGTGGGATTATGGGGAAAAGATATGATAAGCATCTTCGGTCTCGGCCATGTCTGCTTTGTGGCAGCAATCAAGTTTTCAAAAAAGTCCTGCTCCGGACCCAGAGGAATCCCACGCACGTCTCCACCTGCTATGATGGCCGAATAGGGATGGATAGGATAGGTGGGGTTCGGCGAAAAGACCACATCCCCAGGGGCAATGGTTACGAGGACAAGATGTGAGATTCCTTCCTTAGCCCCGATGGTGACAATCGCTTCTGTTTCAGGATCAATATCCACGTCAAACCGGCGTTTGTACCAATCGGAGATAGCCATCCTGAGCTTGGTGATCCCCATGGACGCAGAATACCGGTGGTTGTGCCCTTTTCTGCAGGCTTCAACCAGCTTGTCCACAATGTGCTTTGGCGTTGCCATATCAGGATTGCCCATGCCCAAATCCACAATATCCTCTCCTGCATGGCGCGCATCCATTTTAATCTGATTTACGGTGGTGAAAACATAGGGTGGAAGCCGATTCAGCCTGGCGAATTGTTTCATAACAGATACCTTCCATAAGGGTTTTGATTTCTTTGTCTTTGAGACGTTATTATACTACAGCAAGGGTGTTGTCAAAAAGATTTCTTTTGACTTTACGACGTAATTGCTCTAAAAAAATACAAAATTGAGGAGCCGTGACATGGACAAGTCTCTTACCTACCAGAAAGCCGGTGTCGATATCGACAAGGCAAATCGTTTCATCAAGAGGATCAAGCAGATCACAAAACAGGCCCCACAGTCCGGTGTGATTGCCGGCATTGGCGGATTCAGCGGTCTTTACTCCCTTGATGTCAGTCAATATAAAGGCCCGGTTCTTGTCACCTCCACTGACGGGGTTGGCACAAAGTTGAAAGTCGCCTCCATGATGGAAAAGCATGACACGATTGGCATAGACCTTGTGGCCATGTGCGTCAACGATATTGCTGTTCAAGGGGCCAAGCCTTTGTTCTTCTTGGACTATCTGTCCATGGGAGAGCTTGTGTCCGAAACCGCTGAGGCCGTAATACAAGGGATTGTCACGGGCTGCAAAACTGCCAAGTGCGCGCTGATAGGTGGGGAGACAGCGGAAATGCCAGGGCTCTACGCTGAGGGTGATTATGATCTGGCGGGGTTTGTAGTCGGCATTGTAGACAACGGCAAGATTGTCGATGGATCAGAGATCGGTGTGGGCCAAAAGCTGATTGGCATCGCGTCAAGCGGGCTTCACAGCAACGGGTATTCTCTGGTTCGAAAGATCTGTTTTGAAAAACTCAAGCTGAAAGTGACTGACAGGGTTGATGTTCTGGGAAAAACCATAGGAGAAGAACTCCTGGAGCCTACCAAGATCTATTCCGAGATCCTCCGTCACCTGCTGCGTGATTTTCCCATACACGGGATTGCCCACGTCACAGGCGGTGGCATACAAGAAAACCTGCCGCGAATACTCCCATCGTCTTGTAAGGCCGTAATCCAAGAAGGGAGTTGGGAGGTTCCCCCTGTTTTTCATTTCCTCCGGGAAGCAGGAAAGCTGTCCGCATTGGAAATGAGAAGGACTTTCAATAACGGAATCGGCATGATCCTTGTCACGCCCGCTAATGCCGCACAGGGCATCATGGAATTCCTTCTGGCAATGAACGAAAAGGCCTACGCTATCGGAGAAATCGTCGCGAGAAAACGCGGAAGCAAGCAGCTCGTCTGGGTGTAATCAGTTCCCAGCTACGATATCGTAAACTGCGGCCAGCGCTTCCCGAAGTTTTTCAGGCTTGCTTCCCCCGGCCTGGGCCATGTCACGACGCCCGCCGCCGCCGCCGCCAACTATGGCGGCCACCTCTTTGATTATCTTTCCGGCATGATGCTGCTTCTGGTGTTCCTCTGTCACCACGGCCACGAGCAGCACCTTTTCAGGCATCCTGCTCCCCAATACAATAATCCCGGACTTTATTTTTGCCTTAACTTGATCGGCAAAATCTCTCAAGGCCGCGGGTGTGTCGACTGAAACCTCCTGGGCCAGGACTGAAACGCCGTTTACTGCCTTGACCTCGGAAAGGGACTTATCTGATGCCTCAGCCTGGGCTTTGGCCTTGACAGCGCCGAGTTCCTTCTCCAGGGCCTTCTGGTGTGCCATAATTTTCTGAACCCTGTCTGCCAGATCTTCAGGCTTGGCTCTCAGCGCCTCTGTCAGGGTATGCAAGGTCTGAGAGGCCTCCTGGGTACTCGCAAGGGCAACCGCGCCTGTGAGTGCCTCGATACGTCGCACGCCGGCTGCCACACTCCCTTCGCTGACGATCTTAAAGAGACCGATATCTCCCGTCCGCACAGTATGGGTACCTCCGCACAGCTCCTTGCTGAAATCCCCAACAGCAACGACCCGGACACGGTCACCGTACTTCTCCTCAAAAAGCGCGGTAGCTCCTGCATTGAAGGCGTCCTCGGCATCCATCTCCTCGATCTCAATAGGCGTGTTTTGACGAATTCTGTCATTGACCAGGTCTTCGATTTCCCGGAGTGTCTCTGCATCAAGAGCGGAAAACTGCGTAAAATCAAAACGCAAACGGTCAGGCCCCACCAATGATCCTGACTGCTTCACATGGTCCCCCAGCACTTGGCGCAAAACCGCGTGCAACAGGTGGGTGGCAGTATGGTTCCTGCCAATAGACAATCGCCGCTCCCTATCCACACTGAGAGTCACACGGTCCCCCGTGGAAACTGTTCCGCGCAGAACCTTGCCTTTGTTGATTATTATGTTACAGGGGTCTTTCACCGTGTCACGGACTTCTATCTCAAAGCCCGCCCCTGTAATTCGACCATGGTCTCCCACCTGGCCCCCGGCCTCGCCGTAGAAGGGGGTCTTGCCCGTTACAAGTTCAATGGACTCCCCTTGTGTAGCCCCTTGAACAGCCTTGCCGTCTCGAACGAGCATGAGGATTTCAGAGTCAGCGCTTGTGGTCTCATGCCCTACAAACTCAGTCTGTATTCCCCGAACCGCAAGGGCCTTGAAGGCCTCTTCTGTCTCATGACCGCCGGCGCCTTTCCAGGCGCTCCGTGAGCGGAGGCGCTGTTCGTCCATGGACGCGTTAAAGCCTTCGATATCCAGTGAAAACCCGTCATCACGCACAATGTCCTGGATAATGTCAACCGGAAAACCATAAGTATCATACATCTTGAATATTAGATTGCCCGGGACCCGCAAATTCCCCTGGGCCCGCAATTCACCAAGGGCATCCTCCAGAACACTCAAGCCTGTGTCCAGAGTCCCCAAGAAGCGCTCCTCTTCGCTCTTGATAATATTCTTAATGTAGACATCTGCTTCCAACAGCTCCGGATAGGCCTTCTTCATCACCTGAGCAACCTTGCCCGCGGTTTGATACAGAAAGGGCCGGGGCAATCCCAGGGTGCGACCATAACGAATGGCCCGTCTCAGGATACGGCGAAGCACATACCCTCGCCCCTCATTGGATGGCAGGACCCCGTCACCGATCAGAAAGGCCGCTGCTCGGCTGTGGTCTGCCACCACCTTCATCGAAACATCAATCTCGCGGGACTCATCAATGGAATGACCGGAGATCTCCTCGATTTCTCTTATAATTGGGATAAACAGGTCGGTCTCGTAGTTACTCGTAACCCCTTGAATTACTGCCGCGATGCGCTCCAGTCCCATGCCTGTATCAATGCTCGGTCTTGGAAGGGGTGTCATGTTGCCTGTGTCATCCCGGTTAAATTCCATGAAAACCAGGTTCCACAACTCCAGATAGCGGTCACATTCACAACCCGCCCGGCATTCGGGTCGACCGCAACTCATCTCTTCGCCCTGATCAAAGAGGATTTCCGAGCACGGCCCACAAGGACCAGTATCGCCCATTGACCAGAAATTATCCTTCTTGCCGAGACGAACGATCCTGTCCTCCGGTATCCCTGTATTGTTAGACCAAAGCTGATGAGCCTCATCGTCTTCTTCGTAGACTGAAACCCAGAGTTTTTCTACTGGAAGGCCATAAACCCTGGTCATGAGATCCCAGGCCAATTCAATGGCTAACGGCTTAAAATAATCCCCAAAGGAGAAATTGCCCAGCATCTCGAAAAAAGTGTGATGGCGCCCCGTATGCCCCACATTTTCAAGGTCGTTGTGCTTGCCGCCGGCCCGAACACACTTCTGAGACGTGCATGCCCGCACGTAGTCTCGTTTCTCCTCCCCCAGGAATGTCCGCTTAAACTGCACCATCCCGGCATTGGTGAAAAGGAGGGTGGGGTCATCATGGGGCATCAGAGACGAGCTCTTTACGATCGTGTGGCCTTTTTCCTCAAAATAGGCCAAAAATTGCTCCCGCAGATCATCTGATGTCGTCATAGTCATTTGTCACTAATCATTTGTCACTGGACACTGCTCACTGCCTACTCCTTACTGCCCACTCCCTACTCTTTTCCACGCTGCTGCGCCTCGGACTCCCCGGACTCCTTCTGTGCCAATCCAAGGGCATCTCGAACCTTTTTTTGGATATTGGCAAACAGATCAGGATTTTCCTTCAGAAATGTCTTGGCGTTTTCCCTGCCCTGTCCAATCCTTTCCTTGTCAAATGAATACCAGGCCCCGCTCTTATCAACGATTTCGTTTTGAACGGCCATGTCAAGAAGATCGCCCGTGGCGGAAATGCCTTCGCCGTACATGATATCAAACTGTGCCTCCTTGAAAGGCGGCGCCACCTTGTTCTTGACCACCCGCACCCTTGTTCGGTTTCCTATGACCTCCTGGCCGTCCTTGATGTTCCCAATCCTGCGAATATCGAGTCTCACCGACGAATAAAACTTAAGGGCATTACCTCCTGGCGTGGTCTCCGGGTTCCCAAACATGACTCCGATCTTGATTCGAATCTGGTTAATGAAGATAACCGTTGTTTTCGACCTGCTGATACAGGCCGTCAGCTTTCTCAAGGCCTGTGACATGAGCCTGGCCTGCAGACCCACATGGACATCCCCCATCTCTCCTTCGATCTCAGCCCTTGGAACCAATGCTGCCACCGAATCAACAACCACGGCGTCCAGGGCGCCGCTCCGGACCAAAACCTCGGCAATCTCCAGGGCCTGCTCACCCGTATCCGGTTGAGAGACAAGAAGGTCATCACAGTTCACGCCGAGTTTTTTTGCATATAATACGTCCAGGGCGTGTTCGGCATCGATAAATGCCGTAATACCGCCCCCCTTTTGGGCTTCCGCCACAATATGAAGAGCAAGCGTGGTTTTGCCCGAGGACTCAGGCCCAAAAACCTCTACGACCCGCCCCCGCGGTATGCCTCCTACTCCCAGTGCTTGGTCCAGGGCAAGGGAGCCCGTTGGAATTACCGGGATGTCTGCAATGGCCTGGTCACCCAGTTTCATGATGGAACCCTTGCCGAACTGGCGCTCTATCTGACCTATCGCCTGTTCAACCGCCTTTTCCTTGTCAGCAGATATGCTACTCATGAATATTCCCCCTAACTTTAGGCATTCTTGGCACTTCTCAGAATGACCTCAGCCAATCTTGTGTATACCGCCCCTTGAGGACGTAAAGTGCTTTGAAACAAGACAACAGACTTAACCGTGAAAGATCCTGTTTCAAACCTCGCCAATCCCTCCAAGGACTCCTGCAACTTGGTCCTATCCACACGATCCTTGACACGACCCATTGTCAGATGGCCCTTAAAATGCCGTTTCTCCTTTGGAAAGCCA
>JADFWI010000454.1 GCA_015222985.1 Pseudomonadota bacterium
GCTTCCCTTGAAATTTCTGTCATGGCCTGAGCCGCTGTCTTCATTCCCGACGCTTATGGAAACCGTACGGCCCGAACTTTTCGGGAAGTCACTGAACCTTTTGAGACGTCTTCCAGATTACCGGTAAAGGCGAAAGTCCACGCCATGCTTTTTGGCCTTATAAGCGAACTTCCTCTCGGTTGTCTTTAGGGTCTGGGCGGCCTTTGCCATGTTTCCCCGTGTGGTTTTCAAGGCGTCGACCATAACCTCACGTTCCAGGTTTGCCACTGCATCCTCCAGAGATTTTGCCTGAAGGGTGTCTGACTCTTCTGCTGTCTGGACAGTCGGAGGCAAGTGATAACTGTGAATAACGCCCTCCTCACATAGAAGGACTGCCCGCTCAATGCAGTTCTCAAGTTCCCTCACATTGCCCGGCCAGTGATACTGAATCAGCATGTCGATGGCCGGTGTTGAAAAGCGGCGGATGTCCTTTTGATTCTCCTTGGCGTATTTTTCCAAGAAGTGGTCCGCGAGAAGCAAGACATCTGTCTTTCGTTCTCTTAAAGGGGGCATGTAGACGGGAAAGACATTTAATCTGTAGTAGAGGTCATCCCGGAAAGCCTCATTCTCAACGGCCTGCTCCAGGTTCTTGTTAGTGGCCGCTATGATACGAACATCTGTCTTGATGGTCTCATATCCACCTACCCGCTCGAAATCCTTTTCCTGAAGGACCCGCAGGAGCTTTACCTGAACGTCCATGCCGATGGAACCAATCTCATCCAAAAAGATGGTTCCTTTGTTGGCCAGTTCGAACTTTCCCTTTTTCTGGCGAATCGCGCCAGTAAAGGCCCCTTTTTCATGGCCGAAGAGTTCACTCTCAATGAGATTGGAAGGCAGGGCCGCGCAATTTATTTTCACAAAGGGGCTTTTTGATCTCAGGCTGTTGTAGTGAATGGCATTGGCCACCAACTCTTTTCCCGTGCCGCTCTCTCCACGAATAAGTACAGTAGCATTGCTCTTGCACACCTGGGAGATCATTTGAAAGACCTCCCGCATCTTGTTGCTGTTCCCGATGATATTGGTTATGCGGAATTTGTTTGCAAGTTCTTCTCGAAGCCGACGGTTTTCTTCTCTCAACTGGTCTTTTTCGAGCTGTATGGTCTCAAGATTAATGACATGCTGGGCGATCATGGTGGCAATGATGGAAAGGAGCCTTTTGCCGGTTTTCAGGGAATAGGATTCGTCAAAGGGCCGGTCAACACTCAGTGTTCCGACCACCTGACTCCCTTTTTTCACGGGCACGCACACGAAGGAGAGTTCCTTGTGGTGAGCTGCCTTTCTTGTGGCTGTGCGGTTCAGGAACAGGGGCTCCTCACTAATCTTGGGCACAACAAAGGCCTTGCCGGTCTGGATCACACGGCCCGTAATACCCTCGCCAGACTTGTATTTTCCACGTTCCATTTCGGCCTTGGACAGACCGTGAGCCACCTCAATGCGAACCTCGTTGCGCAAAGGATTAACGATAGTAATTGTTCCCCGTACCATGTCCATTGAATTGGACAGGATGTCCAGTACCCTGTAAAGAGATTTTTTAAGGTCCAGGCTCACGTTGAGCGCTTTGCTGATTTCATAAAGAAGGGTGGTTTCTTCGATCTTTTTCATATATGCACCATGCGATCTGATAGTTTTCCCGCCCAAGGGTTTTAACAACTGCCTGCTGGTAGTTCCCAATGTTTGATACAATAGCGTATAAAGTCAGAAAGAACAATCACAAAAATGTCGTTTATTGAAAGGGATTTTTTCCTAATTTCCACGCTGGATTGCTTATTTCAAAATGAAGCAACAGAAGGATACAATTATGTGAGGAAATCGTTAGAGTGGGTGGGTTCCGGCTCGATGGGATATTTACCATCAAAGCAGGCCAAACAAAAGGTGTTCTCTTCGAATTCCATGGCCTCAAGCATGCCTGGCAGGCTCAGATAGCACAGGCTATCCAGCCCGATAAAGGTTTTCACCTCGTCCAC
>JADFWI010000455.1 GCA_015222985.1 Pseudomonadota bacterium
CTATTTTATGCCAGGAGGATGTCTATTTATTGGAACTTGTGCGCTATATCCATCTCAACCCTCTTCGAGCTAAACTTGTACCGGATCTAAAAACATTAGACAGATATTCATATAGTGGTCATGGCGTTTTGATGGCCAACGTAAAAAAACAGTGGCAGGATACCGACAAGGTTTTAAAGTTTTTTGGCCAAAAGGCAGGTCCAGCCAAGCGTGCATACAGGACATTTGTTAAAAATGGGATTAGCCAGGGGAAACGAACGGATCTTACCGGAGGGGGTCTTGTCCGAAGTGTCGGAGGTTGGGCTGCGGTAAAGGCGCTTCGGGCAGCTAAAATTTTTGAGAAAAGCGATGAAAGAATATTAGGTAATGGCGATTTTGTCGAAACCGTTCTGGCTGCAGCTAATGAGACAATGGAAAAGAAATACGATCTTCAATCCCGTGGTTTTACTGTTGATAGAATTGCTGCCAGAGTCGCCGAAGTCTTGGGTGTTAAGCAAGAGGATGTCTGGGCTGCAGGAAGGCATCGGGAAATTGTTCGAGCCCGCAGTCTTTTGTGCTACTGGTCGGTGAGAGAACTGGGAGTCACAATGACATCTCTTTCCCGTTTACTGAATATATCGGTACAGGCCATCGGTAAATCGGTAATTCGAGGCGAGAAGTTAGCAGAGGCTAAGAAATATTCGCTAACCGGCAAATAAGTTGATAAGTTGAGTACGTCCCCTAAGCCCCCTGACTAAATGTTGATCGGTAATACCATGGAGAGACAAATAAGGAAAAAAGCGGTTTTACTGGTTTTGGTCTTGATTGCATCTGTTTTTCTGATTCCCGGCCAAGTGGAAGCAGTTAACCGCGGAATCCAGGTTGTCGCAAAGGGCGGCGAACAGATTTATCTTTACAAAGACTACCATGCCTTAGTGGTGGGAGTAGGAGACTACACTCACGGCTGGCCGGATTTGCCGAATGCTGTCAAAGATGCAAAAGAAGTCTCTGCTGCCCTTAAGCAACTGGGAGTAAAAGTTAAGTTGCTTGCCGATCCAACTTCGCAAGAGCTAAAAAACGCACTCAATGATTTTACGTACAAGCAGGGCCGCGAGAAGAATAGGGCGCTCATATTTTACTATGCGGGCCACGGTGAAACAGAAGCCCTGGCCGACAATACCAGGCTTGGCTATATTATCCCACAGGACTGTCCATTGCTGAAAGACGATTCACAGGGATTTGTGAGCAAAGCCGTAAGCATGAAAGATATTGAGACATATTCTTTGCGGATGCGTTCAAAGCACGTTCTGATGTTGTTTGATTCATGTTTTTCAGGCTCGCTCTTTTCTCTCGTGCGGGCAGCGCCGGAAGACATCTGTGAAAAAAGCGCCCTGCCGGTGAGACAGTATATTACAGCCGGCAGGGAAGACGAGCCGGTGCCTGACAGAAGCATGTTTAAAAGATGCCTGCTTCTGGGATTGCAGGGAGATGCCGACCTGACTCGTGATGGCTACATAACCGGCTCTGAATTGGGAATGTACTTATCTGACAAAGTAGTCCAATATACCAAACGGCGGCAGCATCCGCAATACGGCAAAATCAACAATCCTGATCTGGATCGAGGAGACTTTATTTTTCAATTAGCCAGCTCTGGCGCAATTATTGAAGAGCCTTCAAGGAAAAAGAACAAGGCTGCGTTTTCAGTAAAATGCAATGTTCCCGAAGCAAAAGTCTTCTTAGACAACCGTAATATAGGCAGCACTCCGTTGTCATCTATGAATGTTTCACCCGGCGAGTATAGGCTGAGGGTGGAAAAGGATGGGTATGAGCCGTATCAGAAGCGTGTTTACTTTGAAGCAGGCCGGACTATGTCCATGTATATCGATTTGAATGAGAAAAGGCCGACAACCGGCAGGCTCTTTGTGGAAACGGAGCCCAACGATGCGCGGGTAAGAATTCTCAATATCGTCCCGAAGTTTCACCAAGGCATGGAACTTGAGCCGGGGCATTACCACGTAGAGGTCTCAGCAGAAGGTTATGAGGCCAGAAAGAGATGGATTGAGCTCAGTGCCGGCGAGCATAAGAACGTTGTCATTAAACTGGAAGCTGGTGCTGACCAGCCCGCAGGGCCTATATGGGCCGGCGCCATGGACCTCCACTTTGAGGACGTTCTTACCCCGACTGAACTCAGGCTAAATAGGGAGGATTCCTTTGTCCACAAAGCAGGCGATTTTTCTGTCGGCGTTCTTGTTTTTAAGGGTAGAGTTGACATGCCTCTTTTACTTTCATTTTTCGAAAACAACATGGCAAAAGACAACTGGTTGCATGTGAGCAGTTTCAACTCCTCTCAGTCCCCACACTCCTTTATGCTCTTCAAGAAGAAGAGGCGATGGTGCGTGATATCGATTAAGAAGCGTCTATTCGCCACAGACGTGAAAATCTGGGCCGCCTATGAAATCGAAGAAGAACAAGGCATTTACAACTTTTCCCCAATGACGAAAACGGAAAAACGTAGCCAGAACGAACTGGAGATGACGACCAGTTCGCTACCTGAGGGCTATGACTTTGAGGATATCGCCTTGCCGAGGGGACTCAAGCTGAACAAAAAGAATTCCTTTGTCCATGCAACCCCGGATTCAAGAGCAGGTATTTTGGTGATGTCAGGTAGGGTGGAATTCGACTCATTGATTCGTTTCTTCGAAAGCGGCTTGACAAAGAACGACTGGTCGCACCTGAGCAGCTTCAACTCCTCGCACTCTTCCCACTCCTTTATGCTTTTCGACAAAGAGGATCGATACTGCGTGATCAATATTGAGAAGAAGGATGGATTCGCCAAAAACGTGCTTATCTGGGTCCTGCGTAGCATTGGGCCCAGTATATCTTGAAAGGCAACTAACGGGAGTGGCTGATATGGACGGTGACAGGTTGATAAATATTGATGAGATCTCAAGCTATCTAAACAGAAAAGTGCCCGAGGCCACCGGCCAAAACAACACTCTGTGAAGAAGGGCAAGGCAGAAGGACAGGTCGTGATTGGAAGGGTGAAATGAGGAGAACTGAACAGACGCTGCTGGGCACACCTTTCTCAGCGGTCAAAAGGCAAGCACAATATCTTTAGCCAAGGAGATAGACATGACCGACTATTCACGTTGTCCCAATTGTGGACGCAAGGCAAAAAAGAGTTTTTCTAGCAACTTTTTCCCGATCTACAAGTGCAGTGATTGCGGTACTAAGTACTGCAAGGAATGCGGTGGGAGTTCCTGCCCATCGTGCGGTTCTTCGAAAAAGGTTGAAGTCGGGAAGGCGTATGTCTGAATGCTTATGCGTAAACAGCTCAAAGAGAGGAGGTTTGTCATGAAGGGGATTGCTCAAAAAAAATTCTTAGGTAGGTTTTGTTTGGTGTTTGTGATCTTTTTAGTTGCCTGTGTCATTTCCTTGCCAAGCGTTTTTGCCGGCCAAAGTCGAGGGATTTCAGTTGTGGCCTATGACAAGGCATCGGGAAAAAACAAGGAGGTCAGGCTCTACAACAAATCGTATGCTGTTGTCATCGGCATTGACCAATACAAGAACCTGCCATTCGATAAACAACTGTCCTATGCGGTGCAAGACGCAAAGGGGGTCGCTGAGATCCTGAAAAAGAACTTCAAATTTGACAAAATTATCACCCTGTACAACCGAGAGGCTACAAAGGCTAACATTATGAAAGTCCTTTCCGGAGATCTAAGCAAGATTTCAGAAAAAGACTCAGTATTCGTTTTCTGGGCAGGGCATGGTTGCACGGAAAAGACATCTCGCGGGGACTTGGGCTATCTCGTGCCATTTGATGGAACATTCGAGGAGTCAGAGCTTTACGAGAACATATCCATGACCATGATCAAAGATGATATCTCCAAGCGAATACCCGCCAAGCATATCTTCTATGTCATGGATTCGTGCTACAGCGGCCTGCTGGTAGCAAAGAGAGGGGCAGCGAGAAAAACGGCAAGGGATTTTAGCTACTTGCAAGAAATTACAAAGGAAGAAGCCTGTCAGGTGCTGACAGCAGGGAGTAAGGATCAGCAGGTATTGGACGGCGGCCCGAGGGGACACTCTGTATTTACTGGCAGATTTATCGAGGTACTGGAAAATACCGATGATTTTATTACCGCTACCGAGGTAAGCGCCATAGTAAAGGAAAGGGTCTTTTCGGATGCCCGAACAAGAGGTCATACCCAGACACCCAAATATGGCGAGTTGTTCGGGTTAGGAGATTATGTTTTTGTTCCCTCTCTTGAGAGAAAGGTTGAAGATACCCAGGCAAAGCTTGCAGGCCTTCAAAAAGAGATGCAACGGTTGGACAATTTGGAAAAAGCCGCATTGAAAGCAAAAGATGAAACGGCTCAGCGTCAAGCGGAGCTTGAGAAAAAGGCAGTTTTGGCCAAACTAAAGGCGGAACAGTTAAAACAGGAAAGGCTTGCGGCTGAAAAAAAGAGAAGGGAGCAAGAAGAGGCCGAACGACTCCGCAAAGAACAGGAACTGGCAAGAAAAAAAAAGGAGACCGAATTCAAGCTCGCGGCTTTGAAGAGGGATGTGGAGGCCAAGAGAAAGGCGATGGGCGACACCGTTCTCCATGCACTTTCGCCGGCAGCAACTATAAATGAGATGCAGGAGATAGATCGTAGAATCAAGAAGATCAAAGAGGATTATCGTAAGGAACTGGCAAATGCTCTACTCATGGTGAGCAAACAGGTAAACGAAAAATTTGAAAAGGCAGTCCAGGCCAAAAAGGATGAGTTTGAATCAGAAGCCGAATTTAAGAACCGGACCGAGCGCATGAAACGGGAGGCCGGGCAGGAGCAGACAAAGGGGTTTAAGGAGGCAAGTAAGAAGATAGAAGATGCTTACAATAAGGAAGTTGCACCTTTTATCGAAGCCCTCAAGAAGCTCTCTCGACAGGAATTCACCCTGATGGCTCAGGATCTGATTCTGGAACTGCATGAATACAATGCAAAATTCAATACCTATCCAGTTGCCATCAAATCAAAAAGGCCTTACGGACGTGTGTTCGTCCGTTGCACTGGTAATATTCCGATGGCCAAAAATGAGGCAAGAATATTCAAGCAACATCTTGAAAACAACATTCTGCGACCCGAAATAAAAGGCAATTTTCAAACAATCGATTTCTTTAGGGTTAGCCAGGCATACGTCATTGACGATAGCAGCAGTAAGAAATACGATCTTTTTACTTCAAAATTCGTTGATCTGGGCAACGGGATTGTTTACGACAACGAGACGAAGTTGTTATGGTCGCAGGACGCCAATTATTTTAA
>JADFWI010000456.1 GCA_015222985.1 Pseudomonadota bacterium
ATCCAGTCCAAATTCCTGAGTTCATCCAGCATAGCCCCCTTGATCCTGAATTCGGCATAGGTCTTGAACTGAACATCTCGAGAGGGATCAAATCTGTCAATAGCATCCAGCAGACCCATAATGCCCACACTGGTCAGGTCATCCACAGAGACGCTTGGCGGGACACGCATGGCCAGGCGGTTTGCCAACAATTTCACCAAGGGAGCATATTGAACAATCAAAGCGCTACGGTCCATATCATTCATAGCGCTGGGCCACTTGGTCTTCGTGTTGCCGTATGAGTATATTGCTGAAGCTCTTTGCATAATGACTAACGAGTTATTAGTTTCTTCCAGAAGAACTTGATATTCCCATCCTGCGCCACATCTGCTGACGAGGCCTGCATGCGACCAGCCAATACAGAGAACTCCTTGCTCGATATGCTCTCCGGGTAACTCCGGATCACAGTGTTCTGTTGCCTAACCGCTTTTTCCACATTGCCATCCCTTGGAATAAACCCGATATATTCCAACGATATCCCATTAAGGAAGCGAACGACAGCGTTGCTTAAGTTCTCAAAAACCGACTTGGCTTCCTCTTCACGGTCCACCATGTTAACCAGTAACTTGAAAGTGTTTGTGCCATGCTTGGTATACATCACTTTGATCAAGGCATAGGCATCTGTTATTGAAGTAGGCTCAGAGGTAACCACCACAATCCGCTCGTCCGCGGCGATACTAAAATAGATGACGTTGGAAGAAATGCCCGCCCCGGTATCGATCAGAAAGATGTCAAAATTTTCCTCTAATGCGTCAAACTCATTCAGCAGGTTGAGTTTTTGTCCTTGCGTCAGATGGACCAGGTCTTGGACTCCGGAGCCCGCCGGAATGATTTGAATTCCTTCGGGCCCTTCCACTATTATTTCGCCCAGACTTTTTTCACCGTTGACTACATGCGCAATATTGTAGGGAGGGCTAATGCCAAAAATAATGTCAATATTTGCCAGGCCCAAATCCCCGTCCAATACCAACACGCTCTTTCCGAGTCTTCTCAGCGCTATGGCCAGGTTTCCCACAATATTGGTCTTGCCCACGCCACCTTTGCCACTCGTGACAGAAATGACACGCGTAGAAGATGTTTCCTCAGAATATCTGCACCCATCTCGACCGCCATGCATATCATGGGCTTTCTTTCTGACCATCTGTCTCAAACCGTCTGCTTGATCCACCTCAATACTCTCCTACTGAAAGATCAGGCTCAGTATGCCTGTCCTGGTTGCCTTCAAAATGTCTTCCGGAACCCGCTGGCCTGTTGTAATAAAGGAAATGGGCATCTTTAGCTTGAAAGACTGGTTTACGATAACTCCTCTTGCTCTGGTCTCGTCCGTTTTGGTGAAAATGTAACTGCTCAGGTTCAACCGACCAAAATTCCTGGCGGCTGAATCCATCTCCGATGCACTGGTTGCCGTACTGAGAAGCAAATGACTCTTGATAGAGCGATCACTGCCGACCAACGCTGCCATCTCTTTCATACGCTCCATGTCGTAGTGACTCTGCCCTGCCGTGTCTATGAGAATGACATCTTTTTCATTCAACCGCCTCAGGGCAAATTGCAAATCAGCACAACTGAATGCGGGAAAACATGGCACACCCAGGATGGCGGCATACGTCTTAAGCTGCTCCATAGCTCCGATTCTATAATTGTCTATGGAGATAAGCCCTACGGTCCTCTTCTGTTTCAGGCTGAGATCGGCCACTAACTTGGCAATCGTTGTGGTCTTGCCTACACCTGTAGGCCCGACAAGAGCGGCTACGATCTGACCTTCAGTCCGAGCAAAAGGATCGGTGATATCGATGACCTTTGAAACTTCTTTCAAGACCCGCTCGTGCAATCCATTCGAATCTGATCGCATATCTTCATCAAACGCCCCCGCCTTTTTCAGGAATGCGTGGACATAAGGTTCGCTAATGCCGCTTCGAATCATTTTGGGATAGACGTCCATCGCCTCCGGATTGGCCGCGAAACCTTCCGCAAGGGGCCGAGATCGACCCAAAAGAAAAAGCATCTCCTTTATGTTCATTAACTCCGACTTCAGAGCATCGAAAAAAGCGAGATCTTGAGGGGGCACCCTTGTTGAATCTCTCCGTGTCTCACCTGCCATTGCGCTTATTTCAAACAGCCCTTTAGTTCTGTATGCTGATGCCCCCTTTTCAACGTCCAGCTTTCGCGTTGACAATATGAGGGCATCTGAGCCAAGGTCTCGCTTGACCATATAGGTCGCCTCTTGAATGGTGTCTGCCTGAAACCTCCTAACCTCCATACTGTAACTGCACCTTTCCCAATGATTTAAAGCGGATATTCTTTGAGAGTTCATTATGAGAAAGCACCATCAGAGATGGCGCAAACTGCTCGATCATCCTTCTAAAATGTCGCCTCAGCTGCGGAGAACATAGGATGATGGGCTGAAATCCTTTAGCCATAGCTTTTTCTGTCTCATTGTTGACTGATTTCATGATGGAATTGGCCACCTTGGGGTCCACTGACAAATATGAACCATGCTCAGTATGTTGAACGCTATCCAGCAGCACGTCCTCAACCTCTTGTTCGAGAGTCAAAACATTCAAGATGCCGTCTTCAGGCATGTGGTTGCTCACAATGGCGCGGGCGAGCCTCTGCCTGACATACTCTGTTAAGAGGTCAGGATCCTTGGTAACTGGCGAATAATCAGCCAGCGCCTCCACAATCGTCAGGAAATCCCTGATGGAAACTCCCTCTCTCAATAGATTCTGCAACACTTTCTGAATTGCGCCCAGAGAAAGCAGGGCGGGCGTGACTTCCTCCACGACTTTGGGGTGGGTTCTTCCAAGATTGTCTAAGAGATTCTGAACATCCTGTCGCCCCAGCAATTCATCGGCATGGGATCGAATAACTTCAGTCAGGTGTGTTGCTATTATGGCAGTATTGTCAACTACGGTGTATCCCGCAAATTTCGCCTCATCTCGTTTTTTTTCGGGTATCCACAAAGCAGGCAGATCAAAGGCGGGTTCCCTGGTCGCAATACCATCGATCACTTGGGTCACGTCCCCAGGATCCATGGCCATTAAATGGTTGACCATCAATTCGAACCTGCCAACCTCCACACCCTTTATCAAAATCCTATATTCAGACGCCTTTAGGTTCAAATTATCCCTTATGTGAATCGCTGGAATGACCATACCCATTTCCAAGGCAAATTGGCGCCTCATCGACCTGATTCGATCGAGAAGTTCCCCGTTCTGTTGTCTATCCACAAGGGATATAATCGCGTATCCCACCTCAAGCTCCATGGGATCCAGCAGAAGAAGATGTTCCACCGATTCAGGGACCCCTTTTTCGGCTTTTGCTGTCTCAGCCTCTTTGGCAGATTCCTGCGCCAGAGCCTCCTGCTGTTTTCTTTGGAAGACATAGACGCACCCTCCGATAATCGCGCCGAGAACCATGAATGGCAGGTGGGGAAGGCCTGGAACAAGTCCGAACAAGAAGATTACCAGCGATCCGAGATATACCGCTCGCGGGTTGGACAAAAGCTGTTTTCCAAAATCAACCCCCATGCTGGATTCGGCAGCAGTACGGCTCACGACAATACCTGCAGAGGTTGATATGATAAGAGCGGGGATTTGAGTCACCAGCCCGTCACCCACCGTAAGGAGCGTGTAGTTCTGCGCTGCAACGATAACGGACATCTTCTTTTGAAGGACCCCGATGACAAAACCACCAATGATGTTAATGAATGTAATGACTATCCCTGCGATGGCATCTCCCCGAACAAACTTGCTTGCGCCATCCATGGCCCCGTGAAACTCGGCCTCCCTTGCGACAAGAGCCCGGCGTTGTCTGGCCTCATTCTCATCTATAAGGCCGGCATTCAGATCCGCATCAATACTCATCTGTTTCCCGGGCATTGCGTCAAGGGTAAAACGTGCGGCCACCTCAGCGATTCGCCCGGAGCCTTTGGTGATGACAACGAAATTGATGATAACCAGGATGATGAAAACAACCAGCCCCACAACGTAATTGCCGCCAACAACAAAGCTCCCAAATGACTTGATGACTTTCCCTGCAGCCAATCCACCTTCGTTTCCGTGGAGTAGTATCAACCTTGTGGAAGCCACGTTCAATGAGAGCCTGAACAGTGTGGTCACCAACAGAAGGGATGGAAATATGGCAAAATCCAAAGGCTTAACCGTATACATGGCCATCAGAATAACAATAATGGATATAGTGATATTAAGGGCCAACAGAAAATCCAGCAAAAATGGAGGCAGCGGTATGATCATGACCATCAAAACGGCCACCACGCCCAAGGCCATGACGGATTCGCTGCTATTTGCAAAAAATGTGTTCTGCAGAGTCCCTTCTCCTGCCGTTGCCACGAAATCCCCCTCTATCCCAGTTTGCCCTTCAGCCTGTAGACATAAGCCAGAACTTCAGCCACCGCTTGAAATAAAGCAGAAGGTATTTCACTGCCAATCTCAACCATTCTGTAGAGATCTTGAGCCAATCCCTTGTTCTCAACGATAGGTATTTCATGCTCTTTAGCCAGCGCCTTAATCCTTTCGGCTACCAGCTCCGATCCTTTGGCTACAACCTGCGGCGCGTTCATGACAGCGCGGTCATACCTAATAGCCAGAGCGAGGCGGACCGGGTTTGTCACCACGACGTCAGCCTTGGGCACTTCCTGCATCATGCGTCTTCTGGCCATCTCCAGTTGAATCCTTCTGATCCTTGATTTGATGAGCGGATCACCTTCACTCCGCTTGAATTCCTCTTTGACCTCATGCTTGGTCATTTTCAATTGCTGTTCAAACTGCCATTTCTGAAAGGCATAGTCGAGGACAGCCAAAAAGATCATAACCACACAAACTCGAAGAAAAATTTTCAAGATGACCTTTAAAATATATAAGGCGATCGCCGCAACGCTCATCCCTCCAAGGTCCAGAAACCGGCCCATCTCTCCTTTAACTGTCCAGTAGGCGATCACGCCAACTATCGCAAGCTTCGCCACGGACTTAAACAGCTCCATAAAGGATTGTTTGGAAAAGAGCCGTCCCAAGCCCTTGAGGGGACTTATCTTGGAAAACTTTGGAATAACCGGCTCAAAGGTAAACATCATACCCACCTGAAGAACATTCGATAATGCAGCAACTATGACCCCGGCTGCCATCACCGGGGCCACTATTATGACAAAGCTTTGCACGACATCCTGGCCAAGAACCAAAAATCCCGATAAGCCCAAAGTGGGCTGCGAGACCATGGAAAAGCTTTTCTCCATCACGGACCTTATGTGACCGTACATAAAG
>JADFWI010000069.1 GCA_015222985.1 Pseudomonadota bacterium
CCTATGTTTGATCTTAACAAGGACGATATGTTGAGCAAAATCTATGAATACAAACTGGACCGGCCAGACGGTTGGTGTAACATCTCAGTCCATGAAATCATCGCAAGCGAAAATGCCAAGGTTGAATTCATTGCCGTGCCACACTTAGGTGTACTGCAAGCTGAAAGAGAGTATTTCGGTGTTGGAGACACCTTGGAAGACGCTTTGGCTGCCTGCCTGAGTGAGATCAAATCCGTAAGTATTGAGGCGTTATTTCCCAAACTTGAGGAAGCGTACAAGTAATTTGGCCTTTGGCATCGGCTTGACAGACACGCCCGAAACAGATAATAGCAGTTCGTGTCATGGTGTTTGGGTAGGTTAGAAGCCGGGATCTGAGGTGAGCCAGAGCATCATATGAATACGGCAATCAGGCTAATGGCAATACCAGCCCCAAAAATGCAATTCCTCCAAGACAATGCTTTGCTTGTCAGAAATGCTTCTTGGATCTTTGATTCCAATCCGTAGAATTTGCCTGTCAGTGGTGGCTCATTTGAAAACGACACCTCCAGTTCAAGATATTGGTTCCATTCCGGTCCTAGAGGTGTCTCGAGCTCATCAATCCCACGATTCAAGGTTTTGATTTGAGTTGTTTCACGGCTTATGGTCTCTTCAAAATACGCCTTGAGTATCTCAGAGATTTCTCTGAATCCATCATCGCCATCCTTTAGGACGAAGTCTACATCTTGCATTTTCGTAAATGCAGAAATTGAAGTTGAATATGTTGGGACAACGATTCGGTAAACAAATGGATAATGGTCAGCGTTTGACAGCAACCACCCGATAGTCGTTACTAATGCTCCGGCTATGCCAAGATAATGCTTGATTTTGAGAGGTCTCATTGGAATCTCCCACCCAGGTCACGATTTGTTGAGTTGATGAAGGTTTTGCTGCACATATGTTGTGCGCCATGCGCCATATATCCTCTGAAGGTCCTTCGATCAGAAGGTCATGAAGTCACAGGCTTCTTTTATAATCGCAACATCCATCCTTATCAGGAATGTCTCCGTCGTGAAGAGGCGTTGAGAATATATGCCGAACAGATGGATCTGAAAGTCATTTACCAAGACGGCTACGACGTGGAAACATTCCTGCAAAACGTGGTTTTCCGCGAAGCAGAGCGGTGCAACTTCTGCTATCACGATCGGCTCAAATCCACTGCGCTCATTGCCAGGCGCGGCCATTTTGATTACTATACCTCTTCCCTTTTGCAAAGTAAATTTCAAAAGCATGAGATGATAAGGTCAATTGGTGAGAGCCTTGGAAAGTCCTATGGGGTGCCGTTCTTGTACAGGGATTTTCGACAAGGCTGGAAAGAAGGCATTGAGACGTCCAAGCGTCTGAATATGTACCGCCAGCAATATTGCGGATGTATTTACAGCGAAAAAGAGCGGTTTTTCAAGACTCGCCGATAGTCTGACGGCATTCCTGCAACTCATCCCACCCGATCGTCACGTCCATTGCAATCTACCTTTTTCATATCCCCCACCTATCCATTTTTTTTCCAACAGATTGGCATATTTTTTCTCACTCTATAACCTTTGTTACCCATTTATATAACATATATTATCCTTTTAGGGATATTCGGATCACAGGGCATTACAAGCTAACCTATTAGAATAGCTAAACTATTCCCCCAGCAACCCGGAATGGCACGGGGCTTGATATATAGTGCTGTGAAACGCCGGTGTTAAACAACGAGTCACTCAGGAATATGGTCTCAAGAAGGCAAGATCAAGAGAACTCTTGCCAGTCTTATTGTCTGGCAGATTGGACACCTACGATTATGGCAGCTAGGTTACTGGGGGTATATGTATTTTTCTGGTTGATACTGTCAGGTATTAACCTCTGGTGGTGGTGACTCTGTACCTTCGTCTGTCTTACATTCCTCCCATATCCTGTCCATCTCTTCAATCGAAGCCGAATCCAGCGATCGACCCTGTTTCCTCAAAGTCTCCTCAACTGATTGAAATCGTGATATAAACTTCGAAATGGCCGCAGTAAGGGCCGTCTCAGGATGGACTCTTATGAATCGACTGAGATTTACCATGGTAAAAAGCAAATCCCCAAATTCTTCGGCTGACTTCTGGGCATCACCTTTTTTCAGTACAGCCTTGAACTCCCTTAGCTCTTCATCAACCTTCACGAGTACACTGCCGACATCCGGCCAATCGAATCCGACTCCTGAGGCCCGCTCTCCCAAACGATAGGCTCGCATCAAGGCTGGGAGCTTCCTGGGAACAGCATCAAGAAAAGACTTCCGGGCCATTTCCTTGTCCTGGGCTTCAGCGGTTTTGATTTTCTGCCATTGGGCCTTCACTTCATCGACATTTGAAAGCCGGACTTTACCAAATACATGGGGATGACGCCGAATCATCTTCTCGGTTATTGCCCGCACCACGTCTTTGATGCTGAAAGCCCCGATCTCTTCGAAGATCACAGCCAAAAACACAATATGAAAGAGCAAGTCCCCAAGTTCCGCACACACTTCTTCGTGTGTGCCGGATTCAATGGCATCCAGAACCTCATAGGCCTCTTCTATCAAATATACTTTGATTTTCTCGGGAGTTTGCGCCTGGTCCCATGGGCAACCGCGGTCGCTGCGAAGAGTCTGAACCAGGTCAATAAGGCGTTCAAAACAGGTATCGGGCGCTACTGCTTTTTCCACGATGCCTTCAACGCTTTGATGTTATCGCGGAACTTCTCTCTCATTTCCATGGGTACTGCCGCAACCAACTTCTCCGACGTCGCACTCACATAGGGAACGATGCGGGAATTCTTTATCACAGCAGCGTCCTTAGGAAGAAATGCCATAAGAGGAATCAGTAACACAGAGACAATGAGAACAGCCTTTACCATGGCAAAGGTGCCACCGAGAATACGGTCTGCCCAACCTAATGCAGCCGCTCTGAACAGATGTTTGAGGATCACGCCTGCAAATCCAATGGCAAGAAAAATGATGGTAAAAGCCAGGAAGAAACTAATAATGTTCAGATATGCTCTATTTGTGATCAACCGAGAAAGCCAGCCTGCCAGTAGCGGATAGAAAGTGTACGCTCCGTAGAAACCGCCAAACACCCCAACAACGGAGGTTATCTCCTTTATGACACCACGGAAGAGGCCACGAACCAGACAAAATCCCCCGATCAAACTAATGGCTATGTCCAGCGCATTCATGGATATTGCCCTTTTTGTTAAGATTTCCAAGTATTGTGCGTCTAACAAATGTCCATATTCAAGTCAAGCCATTTTTCGAGCCTAAAGAGGCATGAGATCTATCTTTTGCAGTTTGCAAAACCGGCAGGACCTATGGTAGGAAGACACAAACAAGCCACTCCCAGGACGTGGCCTTGACTTGCCCCTTGAAGGGGGCCTGGCGTTCGCAAGCTCATGAATGCCTAAGAAAAAAATGCCTAATCCGCCTCCGGCGGAGTAAAATGCCTAAAATCAGGGTTGCACGTTCTGTTCTTAACTTTAGGCATTTCAGGCAGTTTAGGCATTTCGATGGAACCAAGTATGGCAAAGCCAATAACTCTGATCTGTCCGATAAGGACCAGGTTTCCTGAACTGAAATGAACCGCAAGATTACGTTTGAGGACAATCTCATGGCAATGAGTCTGTTCGGAGAGCAGAGCCGTCATCTCCGCCAGATCGCCAGTGCCCTTGACATACAGATCCATGCCAGAGGCAACACAGTCAACCTTGAAGGGGATTCGATTCCCACAGCACTAGCCGAAAAGCTCCTTAAGGATCTCTACGGTCTTGTTGAGGAGGGGTATCCTCTGTACTCCAGTGATATTGACTATGCTATCCGTATCCTGAGCAGCGATGATGGCGTCAGACTCAAGGATATTTTCTTGGATACGGTGTACATAACGTCCCAAAAAAGGCCCATTACGCCCAAGGGCATGGTTCAAAAAAAATACATTGACGCCATGCGGAAGTTTGACATTGTCTTTGGCATAGGACCTGCAGGAACTGGCAAGACGTATCTTGCCATGGCTATGGCGGTATCGTTTTTGACAAAGGGCCAGGTCAATCGCATTGTCTTGACGCGTCCGGCTGTTGAGGCTGGCGAGAGCCTTGGCTTTCTGCCAGGAGATCTTTACGAAAAAGTTAATCCCTATCTGAGGCCCCTTTATGACGCCCTGCACGATATGATGCGTTACGAGAAGGCCACCCGATTGATCCAACAAGGCGCCATAGAAGTGGCTCCGCTGGCGTTTATGAGAGGCCGAACGTTAAACGACTGCTTTGTAATCCTGGATGAGGCCCAGAACACCACATCAGAACAGATGAAAATGTTCTTGACACGCCTTGGATTCAGTTCTAAGGCGGTTATCACGGGTGACATAACCCAGATCGACCTGCCTGATGGCAAGGTCTCTGGTCTTGTAGAGACAAAGAATATATTGCAGGGAATCAAAGGGATTGATTTTGTACTCTTTTCCGAAAAAGATGTGGTGCGACACCAACTGGTGCGGGATATAATCAAGGCGTATGATCACCTCGAACAGAAAAAAACGCAGCAAAGCTCTTCTTGAGTCCATAAACGAACATCCCCAGATACGCTGGTTCATCTTGTTGGGAACGACCCTTCTGATGGCCATTCTGTTGTTTCCCAGTCTCTGGAAAGCCACGCCCAAGTACGGCATAGATGACGTCGCCACAAAGGACATCAAATCACCGAAAGAATTTCTGATCGAAGATAAGGAGGCGACCGAAAGGAAGCGGGAGGAGGCAGCTCTGTCTGTCCTGACGGTCTATGATTTTGACGACACCATGGCGTCCAAGCTGGACGAGCGAATTGCACAGGCTCTTGAGCATATGCGGATGCCTCCGGAAGGAAATGCGGGGAGAATTGACCCGGCCACTGACACAGTGAAGCCACCAGGTGGCGGAGAGGATACACAACTGACTCAGACTCTTTCACGTCACGATTTTGTATGGAAGGAAAAGCCGACCTTTGAAGACATACTGGGGGTCCATGTCAGCAATGGGGCCTATGAGATCTTGGAAAAGAATGAGTTTGCTGAATCCATATCACGAGAAACCGGCCGGCTGCTGGCCACTGTATTCCAAGACGGCATCGTAGGAAATAAGCAGCAGCTCTTGCTTCAACAACACCAAAGAGGTATCACAGTGCGCCGGTTATCCTCCAAGGAGGAGTCCCTCGTAAACGATCTCCAGAAATTCTACAGCCTGGACGAGGCCAAGATTGCCCTGGCAAACACAGGCAGAACCTTGTTGAAGGATTTTAGCTATTCTGTTCGTAACGTGATGATAGACCTGGCACAACGTCTGATACAGCCCAACCTAACCCTTAACAGAGGCGAGACTGAAGAGCGAAGAAACCAAGCGGTTAACGACGTGAAGGCAGTGCTGACTCAAATCAAGAAAGGAGAGATGCTTGTCCGGGAAGGAGAAAAGGTGTCCCCGCTGCATATGGCTAAACTGCGTGCCCTTGAATCTGAAATGAAAAGCAAGCCTCTTTTCACGATCAGCATGGGGTTTATGCTCCTCATTATCTCATTCTTGGTCATTTCCTTTACAACCAATTTCAGAACAGACGCAAGTGTAACCCTGCGCAACAAGGATATTGTCTTTCTATGTGTCATGCTGGTCATTCTATTTGTCTTAAGTGAAGTATCAGTCTATTTGGTACAAGGGATCGCAAGAAACATTCCTTATTCCACAGAAACGACTTCGGCCTTTTACGCCATACCCGTAGCTTCAGGCGCAATGACCGTGTGTCTCTTTATGGGAATGAACGTAGCCCTGCCCTTTGCCTTGGCAACTGCATTCACGACCGCGTTCCTTTTTTCAAACCAGTTTGACATGTTCCTTTTCTTTCTTTTGAGCGGCGCAGTGGGAGCACACGCCGTACGTAACTGTAAAGAGCGGGGCATCCTGATCAAGGCTGGATTAAAGGTAAGTCTCGTCAACATCGTGGTTGTCACCGCCATTTACCTGTTCAGAGGCTCCGGGCTTGAGCTGAAGCTGGTTTGGGACTGGGCATTCGGCCTTTTGGGAGGAGTGTGTTCGGGCATCTTGACTACAGGAT
Organism: Pseudomonadota bacterium; assembly: GCA_015222985.1. Lineage (GTDB taxonomy): Bacteria > Desulfobacterota > Desulfobacteria > Desulfobacterales. Next base: position 6,101 of record JADFWI010000069.1, read on the forward strand.
TTGCCCCTGTGGCGGAGATGGCTTTCGCCTATACGACAGACATCAAACTCTTGGAGCTTGCCAACATGGATCGCCCCATACTGCGCAAGCTCATGCTTGAAGCCCCTGGAACTTACCATCATTCCGTAATTGTAGGGAGTCTGGGGGAGGCTGCTGCTGCCTCAATTGGCGCCAATCCACTATTGGCAAGGGTTAGCGGCTATTATCACGACATTGGCAAGATCAATAAGCCCCTTTATTTCATCGAGAATCAGAAAGACGGCAGGAATAGACATAACAAGTTGGCTCCATCCATGTCGAGCTTGATCCTGACGTCACATGTTAGAGATGGTGTTGAAACGGCTAAGCGTCACAAGCTTGGAAACGCAATTGCCGATATCATACAACAGCATCACGGGACAAGCCTGATAACTTTCTTTTACGAAAAGGCAAAGAGACTGAAGGGTGAAGGCGCCGTCAATGTGGAGCATTTTAGGTATTCAGGACCAAAACCCCAGACGAAAGAGGCAGGCTTAGTGCTGCTGGCAGACGCAGTGGAGGCTAGCTCAAGGACCCTGGAAAACCCGACGCCAGCGCGACTCAAGGGCCTGGTGCAACGAATTATCAATAGCGTGCTTCTGGACGGACAGCTAGATGAATGTGATTTGACACTAAAGGATCTCAATAAAATCGCTGAGAGTTTCAACATGACCTTAAACGGCATTTACCATCACCGAATCGAGTACCCCAATGGTAATGGTGTGGCCAGAATGGATAGTGCGACTAGAAAAGCTGATGGGAATTTTGATAGAGGACAGACAAAATCGTCACAGGATCGATCAGTACGAGATAAAAAACAAGGCGCAAATCATTCTAGACGCCTTAGGATCACCTGACGGGGAATTATCTATCCTTATTGTAAGCGACGAAGAAATGGAGGGGCTAAACAAGGCATACCTTGATCGGCCCGGCCCTACCAATGTCATTGCTTTCCCAATGCGAGAAGGCCCTTTTAAGAACGTCAACCTCAACCTGCTCGGAGATGTGGTAATTTCTTCTGACACAGCAGCTCGCGAAGCACTAAATGCGGGAATGACGACAGAAGCCAGGTTTGATCAACTCTTGATTCACGGCATCTTGCATTTGTTCGCATTTGATCACGAACAGACGTCGGAACAAGCGGAAGCCATGAGGATCAAGGAGGAAGAGTTGCTGGCTTTGCTACATGATTTCGGATTTAGGGATTCGGGAATTGAGGAATCTGGGAATTAAGAAATTGCACAGTTGGAGGCAATTTGTTCGATTTTGAATCCCTTGATTTCCAAATCTGTTTAACTTTAGGCACCTTAGTTCATTTTAGGCGCTTTAGCTCACTTTTTTGGGAGGCACGTACTAATGCCAGGCCTAGCAGTCAATGTCGATCATGTTGCCACACTCAGGGAAGCACGAAAAATCAATATTCCTGATCCGGTTATGGCCGCGGGAATCGTGGAACTGGCTGGCGCCGATGGTGTTGTTGTCCATCTAAGAGAAGATCGACGACATATACACGACCGGGATGTGCGAATCTTGCGCAAAACGGTCACGAGCAAGTTGATCCTGGAGATGGCCACAACGTCTGAGATGATTGACATTGCCCTGGAAATCAAACCAGATCTCGTGACATTAGTGCCGGAAAAGCGAGAAGAGCTGACTACCGAAGGCGGCCTTGACCTTCACCTTCACAAAGATGCGGTTTCTGATGCCATCAACATACTTAAAAAGGAAGACATTCCCGTCAGCATATTCATTGACCCGGATCCCGATCAGATCGAAATTGCCCGTCGGATCAATGCCGATTTCGTGGAGATTCATACCGGGGTCTTTTGTGACGCACAAGGGCCAAAAAAACGTGCAGAGGCCTTTGATAAGATAGTAGAGAGTGTCAAACTTGGCCGGAAATTGAAACTCGGCATTAATGCAGGTCATGGCTTGGGATACCAAACAATCAAGGCCTTTAAGGGGCTATCCGGAATCGACGAGTTTAGCATTGGCCACAGCATCATCGCCCGTGCAGTCATTGTGGGTCTGGACCGGGCTGTCAGGGAAATGATAGCGTTGATTAAAGAATTGTGAGTAAAAATCATGGCCCAGAGGACCAGGCTTTGGTTATCCCCAGAGGGGATTTGCTTTGTGGGAAGTTCATTGAATTATTGAAATTACAAATATCAAATTACAAATATCAAACAATTTCCAATGACCGAAATTCGAAAATCCA
>JADFWI010000457.1 GCA_015222985.1 Pseudomonadota bacterium
CAGTACGTCGGCGGTAATCTCCTCACCCCTGTGAGCAGGCAGACAGTGCATGACCATGACATCTTTTTTGGCCAGGGCCACCAGGGCCTGGTCCACCTGATAGGGCTTGAAGGCTTTTTTTCGATTGGCTGATTCGCTTTCCTGGCCCATACTGGCCCAGACATCCGTATAGATCACGTCCGCATCACGAACGGCCTGTTCAGGATCAGAAAGGACGACTATACGGCCATTCGCGTCCTTCTTCGCAGGCCCTAAGACTTCCTCCTTGGGATGGTAACCTTCCGGGCACGCAAGAACCAGGTCAGTACCCAGGATGGCTGATGCGTTCAACCATGAATGGGCCACATTGTTACCGTCTCCTACCCAGACAATCTTGAGCCCCTCCAGACTGCCCTTTTTTCCCAATATTGTCATAAGGTCACTCAATATCTGGCATGGATGGTAAAGATCGGTCAGTGCGTTGATCACAGGGATAGAGGCCCTGGCTGCCAATTCTTGAAGCAAATCCTGGGAATAGGTTCGAACGACCAGGCCATCAAGATACCTGGAGAGAACACGGGCCGTGTCTGCAATAGGCTCGTTTCGAATCAGTTGGGTATCCCTGGCACTCAAAAACAGGGAGGTCCCACCAAGCTGAATCATGGCCGCCTCAAAGGAGACCCGGGTTCGAGTCGATGCCTTGTCGAACATGAGCCCAAGGGTCTTGCCCTGAAGCGGTCGATCCGGGACTCCTTTGCCGTGCCGTCCTTTCAGTTCAAAAGACCGCGCAAACAACGCCTCAAAATCACTGGCGATCAGATCTCTTAGAGTTAAGAGGTCCTTTTTCATTCTTGTTCCTTGGGCTGATCGGAAAGACGCTGAAATACCGAATCCAGGCACGCAATTAGCGCGTCAATATCTTTTTCCTGAATGATCAGCGGCGGGATGAATCGCAAGACATGTCCCTGGGCGCAGTTAATCAGAAAACCCCGTTCCATACAGCTTTTGACGACAGGCATGCCGTCACAGGTAAGATCTACCCCAATCAAGAGCCCCTCTCCTCGAACTTCACGGATAAAGGCGTATCTGGCTTTAAGGCTCAGGAGTTGATTCTTGAAATATTGGCCGACCCTTTGACAGTTTTCTAGGACACCTTCATTCAGAAGCGCCTTGGCTACCTCAATGGCTGCAGTGGCAACCAGGGGCGTTCCACCAAAGGTCGAGGCATGAGCCCCCGGGGTAAAGGCCTTCGCCACGTCCTCTTTGGCCAGCATTGCCCCCATGGGAAGCCCGTTGGCTAAGGCTTTCGCCAGGGTCATGATGTCGGGTGTCAGGGCAAAGCGCTCATAGGCGAAGAGCTTTCCGGTCCGCCCCATGCCGGTTTGTACTTCATCAAAGATGAGGAGCAGGCCTTCTCTGTCACATAACTCTCGCAGCCCTTCCAGATACCCCTGGACAGGGCACTTGACCCCACCTTCCCCCTGGATGGGTTCCAGCATGACCGCACATGTCTCGCCCGAAACAGCGTTCCGGACAGCCTCAATGTCGTTAAAGGGGACAATGTCAAACCCATCCGGAAGGGGTTCAAATCCCTTCTTGATCTTGACCTGACCAGTGGCCGCAAGAGTTACCATGGTTCGACCATGAAAGGAGTCTTCCATGGTTATGATCCTGAACCGGTGAGGGGCTCCGCTGTCATGGAAATACTTCCGTGCCAGCTTGATGGCTGCTTCATTTGCCTCAGCGCCGCTGTTGCAGAAAAAAACCCTGTCGGCAAAGGAATGTTCAACCAGCAATTCGGCCAACTCGGTTTGCGGCTCAGTGTAGTACAGGTTTGAAACGTGCACTAAACGACGCGCCTGCTCTGCCACGGCCTTGGCAATCCCCTCATGGGCATGTCCCAGATTGCACACTGCAATGCCGGCGACAAAGTCCGTATAGGTGCGACCTTCTGCATCTGTAAGCGTGCACCCCTTGCCCTGTATGAACACAACAGGAAACCGGCTGTAGGTAGCTGCAATGGCGCGGTCTGCTCTCTTTATGGTTTGGTCACTTGTCATTGGTTACTTCTCACCAGTCATTGGTACAAACAATAATGCCCGACACCTGATATTTTCCATTGACACCCGGTACCTGCCTGCCAAACCCCGGCGGGCAGGTCCGGCATCGAGCATCATAGGCCATAGATAACGCAATTGTTCACAACACCAATGACTAACAACTAATCTCCGTTCCTATCCCCTTGTCTGTGAAAAGCTCAAGGAGCACGGCATGGGGATTGCGACCATCGATGATGTGAACCCTCTTGACCCCTTTTGCAACGGCCTCCAAGGCGCATTGAATCTTCGGGATCATGCCGCCGGAAACAACCCCGTTCTTAAGGAGCTTTTGCACTGCCTCGGCCTTCAGAGAGGACATCAGTACTTCCTGCTCATCCATGACACCCGGAACGTCAGTCAGCAGGATCAGCTTGATCGCATTGAGGGCCACGGCAAGCTTGCTGGCTACCCAGTCGGCATTGATGTTATAGGTTTCTCCCGTCTCCCCTGTCCCGATCGGAGCAATGACAGGAATAAAGCCGCCAGCCTCCATGGTGCCTATGATTTCAGGATTTACGCTAACAACCTCGCCCACCATGCCGATATCTATGATCTCAGGGGGCTTCTCTTCCACCTGGGACCGAACATGGTGGAGCTTCCTGGCAAGAAGCAGGTCCCCGTCCTTGCCACTTAAGCCCACAGCCTTGCCCCCCTGTTGACCGATTTGAGCCACGATTTCCTTATTGACCTTGCCCCCCAGCACCATTTCGACAACATCCATCGTAGGTTCATCGGTAATGCGCATGCCATCTACAAAGCGAGATCTGATCCCCATCTGGTCCAAGACCGATCCGATCTGTGGACCTCCGCCGTGGACCACTATTGGATGAAGGCCTATGTATTTCATCAGGGTGATGTCTTGGGCAAAGTCCTCCTGAAGACGCTTATCCACCATGGCGTGGCCGCCGTATTTGATGACGATTCTCTTTCCGTAAAAACGGCGGATGTAAGGAAGAGCTTCAATCAGTATGTCGGCAATATTGTTAGTCATCGGTCATCCGGCATTGCTTAGAGGATATATCGGCTCAGATCCTCATCCTCCTTGATGTCTTGTAGTTTGTCATACACATACTTGGCATCAATTACTATCCGTTGTTCGGCGACATCCGGCGCATCAAACAGGATTTCATCCAGGAGCCGTTCGATTACCGTATGGAGCCTCCGTGCCCCGATGTTTTCAGTCCTTGTGTTGACCTCTGTGGCGATCTCTGCGATGGCAGAAATAGCATCGTTTTCAAACACCAAATCTATCCCCTCGGTCTTGAGCAAGGCCCTGTACTGAAGCACGAGGGCATTCTTAGGCTCGGACAGTATCCTGACGAATTCTTCTTTACCGAGAGATTTTAGTTCCACCCTGATTGGAAAGCGACCCTGCAGTTCCGGAACCAAGTCAGAGGGCTTGGTCGTGTGAAAGGCCCCGGAGGCAATGAAAAGAATATGGTCTGTCTTTACCATGCCATACTTGGTGGTCACCGTGCATCCTTCAACAATGGGGAGGAGGTCGCGCTGTACTCCCTCCCTTGAAACATCCGGCCCGTGTCCACCCCCGCTCCCTGTGATCTTGTCGATCTCATCAAGAAAGATAATGCCGCTCTGTTCAACCTTTGTGATTGCCTGCTTGACTACCTTGTCCATGTCCACCAGTCGTTGGGCTTCTTCCTGCGTGAGAATCTCAATGGCTTCCGGAACCTTTACTTTCCGTTTTTTTGTTTTTTTCGGAAACATACCGCCAAGCATGTCCTTAAGATTAATATCCATCTCCTCAAGCCCAGCGCTGGAAAATATTTCCACTACAGGCATGGCCCGTTCAGCCACTTCAAGATCCACATAACGATTGTCAAGCTTGCCGTCATGTAACATTCTTCGGATTTTTTCGCGGGTTGACACAGGTTCTGTGGCGTCTTTCCTGACCAACTCCAACGTCTTCTCTTCGCTTTCAATCTCCTCGGTGGCCTTGGAGGCCTTTTTCGGCGGGAGAAGGATATCGAGCATTCGTTCCTCGGCGATGGCTTGAGCCTTTACCTTGACCGCTTCTTGCTCGTCAGATTTTACCATATTGACGGCTAGCTCTGTCAGATCGCGAATCATGGACTCCACATCGCGACCCACGTATCCCACCTCGGTAAACTTGGAGGCCTCAATTTTCAAAAAAGGCGAATCAGCCAGGCGCGCCAAACGTCTTGCAATCTCGGTCTTACCAACGCCTGTGGGACCGATAAGGATGATGTTTTTTGGGGCTATCTCATCACGCAAGTCCTCGGGAACCTGCTGGCGCCGCCATCGATTCCTAAGGGCAATGGCCACAGATCGCTTAGCATCCTTCTGGCTTATGATGTACTTGTCTAGCGCTGCTACTATCTCCCGTGGCGTAAGTTTTTTCATAGATGCTCCATCGTGATCTCTTCATTGGTGTAAATGCAAATGGAAGCGGCAATCTTCATGGCGGCCCCTGCAATTGATCTTGCATCCAATTCCGTGTGACGGATCAGAGCCATTGCAGCGGCTTGAGCGTAGGCCCCCCCGGAGCCGATACCAAGAATTCCTTCGTCTGGTTCAATCACGTCGCCATTTCCGGATATTAGAAATAACTGATCAGAATCCGCGGCCACGAGAACGGCTTCCAGCCGCCTCAAGTACTTGTCAGTTCTCCAGTCTTTGGCCAGTTCCACAGCCGAGCGTGTTAGATTTCCATTAAATTGCTCAAGTTTTCCCTCAAAGCGTTCAAAGAGATTCAGGGCGTCGGCCGTGGCGCCGGCAAACCCCACAAGGATCTTTTCCTTAAATAACTTGCGAACCTTCTTGGCGCGGTGCTTCATGATAGTATCCTTCAAGGTCACCTGACCGTCACCCGCCAAAGCCACGTGCTCGCCGCGCCGCACAGCCAAAATCGTTGTTCCGTGTGGACTTATCTGGTTTTGCATTTCTACTTTCCTATCGCCTGGGATGTGCCTTGTCGTAGACCTCCATCAGCCTGTCGATACTCACGTGGGTATATCTTTGAGTAGTAGACAAGCTCGCATGGCCTAACAGCTCTTGCACCATACGGAGATCTGTGCCGGCATCAAGCATATGGGTGGCAAAGGTGTGGCGGAGTCCGTGGGGGGTGATAGGGCGCAACAGTCCCAGTTGTCGGACTACCTTGTCAAGGAGTCGCCCGACTGAACGGGAGCTCAAACGCCCGCCCAGCCTGTTCAAAAACAAGGGCGCGCTGTCCGAGTCACACATTGTTTCTCCCTGATTCCTCCTATCCAGATAGACCCGCATACAACGTAGCGCTTTCTTTCCTACAGGGGCAAGGCGCTCCTTGTTCCCTTTGCCCAGAACCCGGACCATCCCCCGGTCAAAGTCAACATCCTGTATGTCCATCCCCACCAGTTCACCCACTCGCAACCCTGTGGAATAGAGTGTCTCAAGGATCGCCCTGTTGCGCAGAGCAAGGACCGAATTCCCTTGGACGCCGTCTAAGAGACGAAACGCTTCATCAACAGGCAAATAATTCGGCACAGGGCGCCCACGCTTAGGCGTCAGAACCGTTTCAGCCGGGTTTTTCGTAATCAACCCCTTTTTGACCAGGAATCGAAAAAAGGATCTCAAAGCGGAAAGCTTGCGAGCGATCGTCGTTTTCTTATGTCTCTTGTGCAAAAAGCCAAGATAGGAGCGAATCACCAGGCCATCTACCTCATGGACGTCCGGACCTGTTTCGCCCTGGAGCTTTCCGTGGAGATAGGCTGAAAACTGCTCCAGATCCTTCCGGTAGGCTCGACAGGTGTGAGGCGAAAAATCCTTTTCGACTGACAGCATTTCAACAAACACCTCGATCCACACTTTCATAACTATCTCAATTCATTCCATCATGGCCAAACTGACGAGCCTGGAGATGCGATTTTCTAAGAAACTTTTTTAATATCACAATAGGTTGATTAATCAACAATAAAATGGGATGATTAGGGAGAATCAAGGCTTTTTCTTCCAGGCGATATCAATCATGCCTTCCAGAAAAAACCTTCATCCCCCGGCGCTTATGGTAACCGCGTTACCCGGACTTTTTGAGGAATTACGAATCAAGATCAATCAGGTCCATGATCTCAACCCAAGTGCGGACCTCCAGGAAGGGGTGGGAAGAACGATTCCATGGCTGGTGGAACAAGATGGGGGTGATATCTTGTTCGTACAGCATGAAGCAGACCTCAAGACAGTCGTCCACAAAATACCGGATACCATGTGCTTTGAGCACATCGGTTTTTGCCTCATGGGCGCCCGTGGCAATCACTTCAATCGGAAAGGGTGACTCGGGAAGCATTCTGTCCACCCAGCTCTTAATCGGCGCAAGCGTGGGGCGAGCTGTCACAAAAAGTAGTGGCCCTTTACGGGCCATATCAGAAAGCGCCTTGCTGGAACCGTCTATAGGCTCAAGCTCAGCATCACAGTCTCCTTCCAGAATGCAATTTATGATGGCGCTGATAATATCCGGATCTATGTCCAGGCACTCTTCAAGATAGTACTGAGTAATGTCACTGTACTTTATGTCGTTAATGCCGTAATCCTGGCGAGCAATTTCCAAAAAGAGCGCCATGGTATTGGCAAACACGCCATCTATGTCAAACGCTATCTGCCCTGGGCTGATCATTTTGGCTTGCTCTTATGCTGCCATCCGGGTTTTTTTCTTGAGCCGGCTGATTCGGCGTCTCATTATCTTGGCCTGTGCTTTGTCTCCGCCTTCCTTCAACTGCGCTTTGGCTGTTTTCAGGTCCCGGATCTTCTTCTTGATCTCCCGCACTGAAACGTTAGATTTTTTGGTCACCTCATCAACGATTCCGCGGGCTTTCTTAATGGCAGCCAATAACTCAGGCTTGTTCATCCCGTGGACTCCTGTTATTTCCGGAATTTTTAGGGCTGTCTCCCGCAACTCCTTGGCTGTCATTCGGTCTAGAGGTTTTTCCTTCTTTTCCTTCTCTTTTTTTCCCATAATCAAATTCTCCTTATTTTAATATAGATGAGATCGCGTCTCTTGGCCATCTCTCTAGGCCTTTTCAGAGGTTTTCTTTTCGACTTGGGAGAGAAAGGGCCTGAAAAGGTCGATGGGGATCGGGAATAGAGTTGTCGAATTACTCTCAGCCGAGATCTCCCGAAGTGTCTGCAGGTACCGTAACTGCAAGGCCACGGGGTGATCCTGGATGATGGTGGCAGCTTCTGCCAGTTTGTCAGCCGCCTGGAACTCTCCTTCAGCATTGATGACCTTGGCACGTCGCTCTCGCTCTGCCTCTGCCTGCTTGGCCATGGCCC
>JADFWI010000458.1 GCA_015222985.1 Pseudomonadota bacterium
ACGTGTAGCTCATAAATAACACTATCTTTGAGAGGCAAATTAAGTGGTCTATCGCCTTCCCAGTCGAAATCATCTGCCGGGATAAGACATCGCCGCTCAAAGGAGGCATCCTCTCTGACTTGAGATGCGTCGCTTGGTGGATAGCGTCCCCAGGTCTCTCCTCCTTGCAGTGCCCTGGCATAGGGGTCAAGAAGGATATTTTCTTTGTTGAACCAGTGTTCTTTGCCTTTGGGATCAAAGGGGCCGTCGGCTCTATACCCGTAGCGACATGATGTGTCTATGCCAACAACGAGGATGTGCCAAATATCCCCCGTTTTGTTGATGGCGGGATCCAGGCTGATCTCAGTCACGGGCTCTTGTCTTGCCTTTTCAAAAATGACGAGGGTAACAGAGGTGGCATTTCGCGAAAAGACCGAGAAGTTGATTCCCTCCGGCGTGATGGTAGCGCCAAGAGGGAGGGGCTTGCCGGGTTTACGGCTCCACTGCCTGGGGTTGCCGCTATTGTCAGAAAACATATGCATCTTAGTCGGTTGTCATTGGTTACTTGTCATTAGTCTGTTTAGCCAATGGAACAAATAGGACAAATCAAACCAATAAAACTTCCTACCTTCCCGCCCTGTGTAAAATCCTTTTCACGGCCTCAAAGGCATCCAGCGCCAGGCTCAACAACGCGGGCACCAGAAAAATGGTAAAGACCGTGGAGACCAGAAGGCCGCCCACCACCACACTGCCCAGGCCCCGGTAGAACTCTGAGCCCGCTCCCGGGGTGAGCACCAGGGGCAGCATGCCGAATACGCTTGTCACCGAGCTCATGTATATGGGCCGGATCCTTGAGCGGACCGATTCCCGAATTGCCTCCCGTGGCTCCATGTTGCTGGCACGCATGTTGTTGAGGGCCTGGTGCACAATTAGGATGGCATTGTTTACGACGATTCCCACCAGGATGATAAAACCAAGCATGGTGACGATATCCAGAGGCTGATATGTGATGAGAACATTGACCAGCAGCAGGCCGATAAACCCGCCAGCGGCAGCCAGCGGCACACTGAACATAATGACAAAGGGGTAGAGGAAGTTTTCGAAAAGAGCAGACATCAAGAGGTAACTGATCACAAGAGCCAGAACAATGTTCCACTGCAGTGCCAGCCTCGTGCGGGTCAAATCGTCTGCAGTTCCACTGAGTTCAATACGGTAGAGGTTTCCCAGTTCCCCCTTTGCCTTCAAGGGTCCCACAATTTCATCTCTCACGGTGGCCATGGCGCTCTCCAAAGGGATTTCCGTTGGGGGGATCACTTGAATCGTAATGGCCCGTTCCGAATCGATGTGGTTAATCTGCGTCGGGCCCTCCTCCAGGCGGATATCAGCCAATGATCCAAGGGTGACCCTTTCTCCCCTGGGCGTCTGTATGAGCAGGTTGGCCAGATCTTGTGTTCGCTCAAGCCTCGCCTTTTCTCCTTTTACGATCAGGTCGACCTCATCGCCGTGAATGCGGTAGCTGCTCGCCGTGGCGCCATCTACAAGGGCATCCACTGTGATGCCGAGGTCCGCAGTCGTCATGCCCAGGCGGGTAAGACGGTCCCGGTTAGGGATAATGCGCATTTCCGGATTCCCCAGATCCAGGCCCGGAATCGGCCGTATTTGAGCCCCGGGGATGAGTTGTGCCACCTGGCCGAAGATTTGTCGTCCCATGGCAATGAGCCGCTCCAACTCCGGACCCTTGATTTCTATCTCAATAGATCTTCCCCCGCCAATGCCGGTGGCAAACAGACTGGGCTGCTGGACAATGGCAATCATACCAGGGATTTTTCTTAACACACCATATGCGTAAGGAAGCAGTTCTCGAGTTCTCTCCTGGATCTTTGAGACTATACCCATGAAGACTTGCTGGCCCCAGGCTACGTAGAAAAAGTTTTTTACCGGAGGAAGGCCC
>JADFWI010000459.1 GCA_015222985.1 Pseudomonadota bacterium
CAGTCTGGTAATTCTGTCCCGGGGCTTGCGGTATCCTGCTAACGCGTCCAGCAGGACCTGGTAGTCAAATACCTCACCGCCAACGTTCCGCCGCATCTGCGCAATGGCGTTCAACGGATTTCACCTCAATTGAAATCATAGTATGTCCATGAAATGTGGACATACTATACAATACATGGGTAATGGTCAAGCCTTTCCTTACTTATGAACCGCCGACCGTTATCAGGTGGAAGAGTGGGCACGCAAGCAGGGAGCCCCCGGACAATCTCGGGCCGCATTCTTTGTCATAAGCTCATTTCAATGAGCCAGTTCTTTAGAATAGGATCAACAACAACCCAAACCCCTGTCTTATAGTTCTTTTCAATCAAGTCTTGCCTGGACAAGGTGTCGAGGCTCTGTTGGGTTCCCCCGGTTGAACCAAGGTTATGTTGTGCCATATAACTTGCTGAATAGACCTTGGCTGTTGGCTCCTTGGCTAATGCCGAAAGCATGACAATCTGCTTCGTTGTGAGCCCTTGCAGAATTGATTCAAAAACCACCCTCTCGCTTTCAATAACAACCGCATTTGTTTTTACAATATCCTTCTGAGTTACTTTCTTATCAATTTCTTCATACAGAAAGAAACAAAATTTTTGCATATAATACGGGTGGTTCGATACCAATTGACAAATTTTGGAGGCATTTTCTTCGCTAATACCTTTTCCTGCCCTCTTAAATTGTGATGTTATAAAAAGAATCAAATCCTTATGAAGCAGTGGTTTTAACTCATAATTGAGAGCACTTTGAAAAAAGGGTCTTTTTCGATCATTGAAAATGTCAAGTAAGATACGCCTTCTGCTTCCTATGAAGAAAAAAGAACATTGGATTTTCTGGATATACTGTCTTAAAACACCTTCTATTCCAATTGAATTATCAACTTCAGCAATCTCCTGAAATTCATCAAAGGCCACATGGACGGGCACGGCAACATCATCAATAAACCTCTCCAAAGACTCCATTGTATCCTCAAGAATCTTTAGCCCATCTGTTTTGAATGCTGTCTGAACGGAAACTGACACCCCCCCTTCAGGACTTGGTGACAAAACAGGCCTGAAGGATGTGATGAAGTTTATGGCTTTTTGAAACAGCCCTTCGTTTTTTTGAGTTATGGCATAAATTGATTTAGCAATTCTTCCCGCAATTTCTTCAACTGAGGTAACGCCGAAAAGGTCACAATAAGCCGTCAAAGTGCCATTGGATTTGAGGGTATTCTGAACTCTTTTTGTAAGGGATGTTTTGCCATATCGCCTGGGCGAGAATAGAACGACATTTGAATTGGATCTGGCGTAGGAAATAAGGTCGGCAAGCTCTTTTTCCCGGTCACAAAAAGGAGCGTCAATGGGTATTTCTTTGAGATAAAATGGATTCTTTTTCATAGCATTGCCCCTTGCTTTATTTCAGCAACTTAATTAGAGCATAGCTTGTTGCTCCTTGCAAGCAGAAAAATAGAGTGAAACAGAAACAGACAGGTGGACCTGAACGGGGTGACTATAGAAATTGAAGCGGACTGGCGGACTGATTGGAGGGAGAGGGATGTCAGGCAGACGGTAAAAGCCCGTAGTTTGGTCTGTTACTGGTGCCAGCGGGAGTTGGGAATGACAACCGTGGAGTTGGCGAAAAAACTCAAGTTATCCCAGCCCACCGCAAGCGAATCGACTATACGAGGTCAAAAAATAGTCGCAGAGGAAGGGTTAAGTCTATTGGAGAAAATAAACCTATAATCCAATGAATGTCCCCCAACTCCCTGAATGCTCAACCATATGTTATTTTTGATTTTTGCCTTCTGTTGCCATGTTGTTTATGCAACATTAGGGTTATCATAGGTTGAGAAATCTCGTCTGCAGATGCCCCGCCGGCTCAGCCCCTTCATGCGTTTGGGAGCTGGCTCTTATACTCCAGTAACATGCCTGTCAAATTGCATAGTTTTCAAGTCAATAGTTACATAAGTAAATGAAGTGAGTTGACCAGGTTGAATGCAAACAGTATTTCCGATTTTTGCATGCCACTTCCCGCTATATTCAGGAGATTCATGAATATGACCATGAAGGGAAAGTCTTGGTTGTCGAGAACGCAAAAAGTCGTAGATAGCTTTTGAGCCCACTTCAGCACCATGTCCACATTTATCCAGACCCAACTTATAAGGGGGCATGTGAATCACATATACAGTTTGTTTGATGTTATTGGGAGTTACCAGCGTATTCAGTTCTTCTTCAATTGTCGGAAGCGTTCTTGCGTAAGAGAACCAATCTTTTATCTCCTTCAAGCCATCAGTCGTAGATACCAAGGCAGTTCCATACTGTTCTTGAAATATGTAGTCTATGGTATCCATTCTACACCTATCTTTAAGCCGGAAAGGATAGTCCACCACCCAATTCATCCCTATGAATTCGATATCTCCTATCTCGATTTTACACTGCGCCAGATTATGTACTAATGGATACTTATTACATGTCTTTTCAAATATTTCATCGAAGATTCTAAGGTCATCGTTGCCCAAATAGCATAAGTAATAAATTCCTGCCTCGTCAAATTCTCTTAGATGGGCATCAAGATAGTTGGTGATATAGTCACCTTGAGATAATAGATTGCCCACGCTTGGAAGCATGTCTCCACCGTTAATCACAACATCAGCTTGAGCTTGCTGTGCTACATCCAATAGGCCTTCATATTTCCGTTTAGCCCCGTGCAGATCTGTTGTAAACAGTACTTTCATTAAAAGCTCCACGCCTTCTAATCACCTAATCCTTTTACTCGGAAAATCCATGATGAAAGATTCCATATTCCGTTTTTCCACCAAGCACTGTGTCTATTTTGCCCTGCACCTCGTTTCTTTCCTGACTTTTTGCCCATCTGTTCCAGTCCTCTGCCGACTCCCAAGTACTGATGACAAGAAACTCGTCAGGCTTATCGAGTCGTCGTAATGTTTCTCCAGAAATATAACCGGGCTGGAGCATAGCCATGGTTCGAAGCTCTCTGAGAAGTGGTTTTAAATCTTCAGCCCTGTGTTCCGGAATAATTCGTCTGATGACTACTTTGACAGCCATTTTGTTTCCTTTCCTCTGAATAGTATAGCTTGCTAACATTGACGGCTTCGTAAAAAGTCGTCACGCCGGCGAAAGCCGGGGTCCAGGTTAGTCATAAGTCTCTGAAAACACTGGATTCCGGCTTTCGCCCGCCTGCGGGCCAGAGCCTATGGCGGAGAGCCCGGAATGACAAAAAAGAACGTTTTTTGACTTTTTACGAGACCATCAATATTGACACTTGTTAACCAAATAAGTTTGTAAGAGATTCAGTTTGTATATCTAAAAGATTCGGCTTTTTCAAGTTGTCCAAGATCGTTCTTGCCTCGACGACCCGGCTACCCGGTTTTGTCGTCCGCGCGCAAGGAGCCGTAGCTCTCACCATGCATGTGTGTTTGGTTTAGGTCTGAGGGCATAAATTGACAATAGCACGATTTTGATTTACCTTGAAGACCATGAAACCGAAAGGTAGGTGTTTGTATGAAAGCTATATGGATATTCACCGGTTGCCTTGTGCTGGTGTTCACACAGGCAGGGTGTAGTATGTTCAGTGGACACCGTAAGGCTGGCTGGCAATCACCCTACAGGGCATTTTCTTCTCTTAACGAGGGCGATATCGTTCATCTTCCCACCGGGGTTAGCGTAACTGAAGACCAGTTGATAGAGATATTGAGTGGGGCAAGACTAATTTATGTCGGCGAAGCCCACGATAACATCAATTGTCACAAGGTACAGTTGGAAATCATGGAAGCGCTTGAAAAACGCTATCCAGGAAAATTAGCTGTGGGCATGGAAATGCTGCAGAGATCTTCGCAGAACGTTGCTGATCAGTGGACGTCCGGGGAACTGGACGAAAAAGAGTTTATGAGGACATGGGTGGAAGACTGGAGCAATGATTTCCGATACTACAGAGCCATCCTGCAATATGTGCGGGACCAAAAGATTCCTCTGTTGGCCCTTCGGGCCTCTGATGACTGGGTTGAAAGCATAAAGAATACCGATCCCGCTCAACAGGAAAAAGAGAACGAAGAACCACTTCCTGAAATGGACATTGAAGATTCCTACCATCGGTCTCACATCAAGGCCGTTTTTGGCAAGCATCCAGGGAGCAAGCAGAGTTTTGAGGAGTTCTATAAGGTCCAGGTCTTATGGGACGAGTCCATGGCCGAGAGCATTGTCCAGTATCTTCTCAGCGCAGAAGGCCGTGACAAGCGAGTGGTTGTCTTTGCAGGAAGACAGCACGTTGAGCATGGTTTTGGCATTCCCCGCCGGGCTTTCCGGCGCCTGCCGTTGCCCTACGCCATTGTTCTTCCCGTATCCGTTGGTGTTGCCCCTGAAAAAAAGCATAAACTGATGAACATTACCTTGCCTGACGTTCCGTTGCTGCCCGGAGATTTCGCCTGGATGGTAAGCTACCAGGATCTTGAGGACGAGAGGGTGTATCTGGGGGTCATGATTCGACATACTGAAGACGGAGTGAAGATATTTGCAATAAGCAAGAATTCGACAGCAGGAAAAGCGGGACTGCAAAAAGAAGATGTCATAACGGCTTTTGACGGGGAGATCATCGAAACGGAATTTGATTTGACCTATCTGATCGGCCTCAAGAAACCTGGTGACAAAGGGATCGTGGATGTCTTGCGGGACGAAGAGCCCCTACGCTTTGAGGTTACTTTCGAGGCGGGGGGCTTTCATATGTGAGCAATCATGAATTTTGCCGCTAACAGCATTTCGTAAAACCGCAGAAGTGACAGAGCATGCAACCTTCTTCAAAGCTGATGGTTTGACCGCATTCCGGACAGATTTCTCCCAACAGGCTATTCTCGTGCTTGCCACGCCTCACGCGGTCGCCATTTTTCATATACCTTTTTTCAAGGACCCGGGCTATGGCATCAGGAATGGAGAGCACGAGGCCGCCTTTTTGAAATACGGGGTGCTCGCCGCCGATACCTTTTAGCTGTCCCACTACCTTTTCCACCTTCACTCCGGACCTGAAGGCAAGAGAAACAAGGCGGCCGATGGCCTCTGTTTTTGCGGTCGTGGATCTACCCGACTTACCGATAGTGGCAAACACTTCAAAGGGCTGCCCTTCGTACTCTGTCACCGTAACGTAAAGCCTGCCCATGCCCGTGACCATCTTGGTCGTAAACCCTTCCAACGTCTCGGGCCGCTCTTTTACAGCCGACATAAAGCCATCGTCTTGCTTGTCCTTCTCAGCAAAAGAAAGGACCTGGTTTTCCTTGCTTCCGTCCCTGTAAATCGTAACCCCCTTGCAGCCCAACTCATAGGCCAGGTCATAAACCTTCAAGACGTCTTCAACGGGGGCCTTGCGAGGCAGGTTGACGGTCTTTGAAACCGCGTTATCGGTGTATTTCTGAAAGGCGCCTTGCATGCGGATGTGCCATTCCGGCGACACATCGTGGGCTGTAACAAATATCTCTCTTACATCTTCCGGTATTTTCTTAATGTCTTTGACACTGCCTTTGCGGGCAATGGTATCCATCAATTTTCGACTGTAGAACCCCCGTTCTCTGGCCACCTTTTCAAAGTACGGGTTAACCTCCAGAAGCTCATCATTATCCATGACGTTTCTGACAAAACTCAGGGCAAACAACGGCTCAATACCGCTTGAACACCCGGCGATGATGCTCAGTGTGCCTGTTGGGGCAATGGTAGTTGTAGTGGCATTTCGATAGGTTAGGCCTGCTTCCTTAAAGATGCTCTGGTCGAAATTGCTAAAGGCCCCACGTTCTTCAGCCAGGCTTTTAGAGGCTTCATGTGACTCATTCTGGATAAAACACATCACCTCCTCAGCTATTTCAAGGGCCCTCTCAGAGTTATACGGAATCCTCAACTGATACAACATATCGGCAAAACCCATAACCCCAAGGCCAATTTTGCGATTGCCTGTTACCATCTCGGCGATTTCCGGAAGAGGATACTTGGACATGTCGATAGTGTCGTCCAGGAAGCGGACAACTTGCCAGACGATCTGCTTTAGGGCTTCGTAGTCGATGATCGGATCTTTCCGCTTTTGCGGATCTCCGACATCGTTCCCAATAACGAACTTGGCCAGATTGATGGAACCAAGGTTGCAGGCTTCCATGGGAAGCAAAGGCTGCTCCCCACAGGGATTAGTGCTCTCTATTTCGCCCAGGGCAGGGGTCGGATTAGCCCTGTTAAGCCTGTCCAGAAATACGATGCCTGGATCTCCGTTTTCCCAGGCCTGTTTCACCATAGCCTGATACACTTCAGCGGCATTAAGCTTTCCAACCTTTTTCCTTTTTCTGGGGTCAATCAGTTCATACGGGCGGTCGTTTTTTGAGGCTTCCATGAAGGCGTCCGTGGCGCCAACGGAGATATTGAAGTTGTTCAGGTCATTATTGTTCTTTTTGCAATAGATGAATTCCATGATATCGGGGTGATCGACTCTCAGAATGGCCATGTTGGCCCCTCGGCGAGTGCCACCCTGCTTGACCTGTTCGGTAGCAGTGTTAAAAATTCTCATAAAGGAAACAGGCCCGGAAGCCACGCCGCCGGTTGTCCCCACGCGGCTCTTTTTCGGCCTTAACCGGGAGAAGGAGAATCCTGTTCCGCCCCCGGATTTATGTATGAGTGCGGCATTTTTTAAGGAATCGAAGATTCCCTCCATGCTGTCGTCAACGGGCAGGACAAAGCAGGCTGCCAATTGTCCCAGTCTACGCCCCGCATTCATCAGGGTGGGAGAATTGGGCAAGAATTTTAATTCTGTCATCATTTCGTAAAAGACCTCTTCCATTTCTTTCACATGGGAGGCGTCTCCATACTTTTTTTCCGCCTTTGCGATATGATGGGCCACCCTTCTGAACATCTCTTCGATGGATTCAACAACCCTGTCCTTGCTGTCCTTTTTAAGGTATCTCCTTTCAAGAACCCTTGTGGCGTTTTCAGAAAGAACCAGTCCGTTCTTTACAAAGATGGATTTGTCCAGCCGAATCGGCGAAGGCTTGGCAAACCCGTATTCCAGCAACTTCGCCTCGATTATCGTTTTGATAACCGGTATGGTGATGGTGAGGAGTTCCATTTTTGCGATTTCTTCCCGCAGAAATCGGCTGATGTCCATGGCCTGGTCCGTATCAATCGGCAGGTCCCTGACCAGGATATCCGAAAAGCGATGGTCGTCCCACCTGTAGTTGGTCAGATCGAAAGGCCCATCTTCTGTGACCAGGATTTTTCCTTGTTGAATCATTGAACCTCCCCAATAGGATCTTTAAACATTGTGTTAACGGAATTTATGTTTACGGTAGTTTAAGAACCTTCAATTCTTGCGGAAAGCGGAAATCACATCCAGGAGAACGCGTCAACATTTGTGGATGAGTGTGAACAATAGCAAGGCCTCCTCTTTTTCATACACTATATTGTATGTCAACAAAAAAAAGTGCGCGATATGTGGTACATTATGAAAAGAAACGCTAATTCGATGAAAGCATTAAAGAAAATAAATGTGGCCCCAAAGGCGAGCCGTGATCGCCTTGTTCGTGCAGGCGATCCATGGCTATTCTTGACACTTTAGCCTGTTTACCATAGATTATGTCCATGAATCATTCTGTCGAGATCGAGGTTAAGTTCTATCTCCACGACGTGAATTCCGTACGTGAGCGCGTGCTTTCCATGGGCGCTGTTTCTTCCGGGCGGTTTTTCGAAACTAACATCTGCTTTGAAGATGCGGCAAAGAGTTTCAAAAACCAGGACATACTCTTGAGACTCAGAAAAGATGACAAGGCCAGGTTGACCTTCAAATCACCACCAGACCATCCTGACAGGGATTTCAAAATATACCGTGAACTTGAGATAGAGGTGGACGATTTTGACACTTGCCATGCTATCTTGGAAGGTATCGGCTTTCATCCCGAGCAGGCCTATGAGAAGTGGCGGGAAACCTTTATTCTCGCAGACACAAAGCTGCTTGTTGACACCACGCCCTATGGTGTATTTCTGGAGATCGAGGGACAGAAATCCGACATTCTCGACGTCACAAACCGTCTCGACCTGAAGTGGGAAGAAAGGATCTTGCTGAACTATCTTGAGATCTTTGAGATCATCCGCCGGGGAGAAGCCCTTTCGTTTAGCGATATGACCTTTGACAATTTCAGACTGGCGCCCGTGGATATTGGCAGATATCTCCCTTTGTTTTACGCAGCATAGATCCCGTGAGGCCACATGAAAGAACTTACCGTCCTGTCCCTAAACCTCCGTTTTGGCCTTGCCGACGACGGGCCTAATTCGTGGGAGTTTCGCAAACAAAGCGTCGTCAAGCTCTTTCAAAGCCAACACCCTGATTTCATTGCCACGCAAGAAGCCAATGATTTCCAGGTTGATTTTTTGGCCCAGAGCCTGCGCGATTACCAATACATAGGAAGGCGTATCCCTGCGCCTGAGTTCTGGCAGGATAATATTCTTTTTTATCGCAAACCGATTGTGTGCAAGGAGATGGCTCATTTCTTTCTGAGCGAAACACCCCATGTTCCAAGCCGCTCTTTTGGAAGCCGTTTCCCGCGACAGGGCACACTGGGGATGTTTCACATTAACGGCCGCCCTTTCATCTGTATCAACACCCATCTTGATTTTGACACGCCTGCCCAGATGGGCGCTGCCCGTGTTATCAAGGAACAGCTTGGTTCCTATGGGAACGACACTGCCGCTATTTTGATGGGCGATTTCAACGCCACGCCTGAAAGCCCTTGTTACCGCTGGCTCACTGGCAAAGAGGTTGATGGCGAAAGGGGCTTGAATTTCACTGAGACCTTTACGATGCCCTATCCCAGCACCTTCCATCGCTTCACAGGAGAGCCGGCTGCCGGCCATATTGACTGGATCTTGTATCGGGGACCCCTTCGCCTCAAGGAGTGCAAGGTTCTTCTTGAAACTGTAGATGATATGCACCCCTCTGATCACTTCGCAGTCAGGGCTGTCTTTGAAGTATAGACTTCCGGAAATTCCTGAATTCGTAATTCCTCAATTTTTTCAAGAGCCCCAAGAGCTCCATCGGCCCATGGATCAGCGCCTGCGCACCATGTCCCCATAACTCCTCCAGCGGTCTAAAACCCCACAGCGCCCCTACCGGGAACATGCCTGCACGGACGGCTGTCTCCATGTCGACAGCCGAATCTCCCAGATACAGAAATCGAGATGGTTTGATACCGAGGCCCTCAGCTATTTCGAGAGCGCCAGCGGGGTCAGGCTTTCTCGGAACGCCATCACGCTGGCCCAAAATCATTTCAAAGCTGTGGTTCGGCAAGAGCTCATCGATAGCACGCTTGGTGAAATCGTCAGGTTTATTCGATAGCACGGCCATCTTCACGTGCTTGGCGGAGAGCGAGTCCAGGAGTTCCTCCACATCGTGATATGGCCTGGTGTTCACCTTCCAATTGCGGCTATAGTTTTCTCGAAATACCTTTACACAATCCGTTACAATATCATCATTGCGTTTTTCAGCAGGAAGTGCACGTGAGACAAGCATGGTGATGCCGTCACCGATGAATTGGCGATACGCGTCCACCCTATGGGTGGGAAGCCCGAACCTTGCCAAGGTACTGTTCACCGAGTCAGCAATGTCTGCCAGGGTGTCAAGCAGCGTCCCATCTAGATCAAAGATTACAGCCTGAAAATGCATATTTTTCATTAGCCCGCCTCCGGCGGGACGGTTTCAGCCGTCGCAGCCAGTGCTTTGGCGAAGTCGGCTCAGGTTTGCGGCAAACCTACAACCCCTGAACCCTTAACCCGTGGAACGGTTACAAGCTTTCTTGCAATTCCTGTAGCCGGCTGCTTATTCTAACGGGGTAAGGTGTGCTGTCCTGCAGCAACTTGTGCCTTTCATGAAGTGAGGAAAAATTCATTTTGAATCTATCCCGAATTACCTGAAGCGGGGGGTGTGGGCGCATGCACTTTCCGTTTTCCATCACCGTTTCCAACAAGGGTACTCCGTCTTCTACGGTCTCGTCTTGCAGCCCGATGACATCTTCAAAAAAACTCCCGTCCTTTTTCGATCTTCTAAAGACCTGCTTTTTGCCTGCCAGATTCACCTTGCCGGTACTGCGCTTAATAATGGGGCGGTCTGCGTATTGGACGAGCTTGTATACAATGTCAAAATAGGGGGAATCGGCCGAGACCCCCATCTTGGTTCCTACTCCAAAGGCGTCAATTCTGCCCCCGTCTTTAATGGTTTTGGCGATCTTGTACTCATCAAAACTGCTACTGGCAAAGATCTCCGTGCCTTGAAGGCCTGATTCATCCAGGATTTTGCGAACCTGCCGGCTCAGCAGGGTCATATCGCCGCTGTCCAGACGAACCCCCAACAGCTTGTCTCCTTCTTTGACCATTTCCTGCCCCACGATAGCTGCCTTTTTGGCGCCAGCCACGGTGTCATAGGTGTCGATGAGGAGAATGGTTTTTTTCGGAAAGGACCGGGCAAAGGCCCTGAAAGCTTCAATCTCATCTCCAAAGGAACTGATGTAGGAATGGGCCATGGTTCCTGCGGTGGGAATACCGTAGAGCTTTCCGGCCAGAACATTGCTGGTGGCGGCAAACCCGGCAATAAAGCTGCTGCGGGCAACCTTTAAGCCGGCATCGATTCCGTGAGTCCTTCGAAGGGAGAAATCGACAAGCCCGCGACCGGCCGCCACGTGGACACATCGGGATGCCTTAGTGGCAATCATGGTCTGGAGGCTTATGGTGTTGATCACGAATGTCTCTAAAATCTGAGATTCTATGACTGGAGCTGTCACTTCAAGGATCGGTTCGTCCTGAAAAAAGATCTCTCCCTCGCCCATGGCCCGGATGCTACCCGTAAAACGCATCTCCTTGAGATAGTCGAGAAACTCCTGTGAAAACGTGCGGGTACTACCCAGATAAGCTAGATCGCTTTCTGAAAAATGGAAGTTAGCCACGTATTCAAGGAAGTCCTCAAGGCCTGCCGCCACAAAATAGCCCCTGTCGGGTGGATATTTTCTTATAAATAGCGAAAACGTGGCAGGATCGGTCATCCCGTTTTCAAGGTAGCTGGCCGCCATAGTGAGTTCGTAAAGATCGATCAGAAGCTCGACTCTGTCAGGAAGGCCTGTCATAGGATTTTCGCTCCGTAGATCTTGTCCATACGCTTCAGGGCAAATACGTGAAACTCAGGGTCGAAGTCGGCCACACCTGCTCTCGGCACTCTGACATTGTAATCTCGATTGGCAAGCCCCCCGACGGTGTCCATAACGCAGATATTCGTGCAGACTCCTATGACCTCCACATCTCGAATTCCGTGCTTTTCTAACAAATCGCTCAGTTCAGTTTCAAAGAAGCCGCTGTAACGTCTTTTTTGTATGACGGTATCTCCTTCTGCCGGGACAAGTTCCGGCACGATCCTGTGCCCCCATGTGCCAGTTACGCAATGCTTTGGAAATCTATCGAACTCCTTGTCATCTTCTGCATGGGAATCCTGCAGGTAGACGACAAGGTTCCCGGCTTTGCGGTAGCACGATATACGGTCCTTGACAAAAGGGATGATATCGCGAGCCGATTGGCCGCAATACAAGGCGCCATTTTCATCCACAAAATCGTTTACCATGTCGACGACAATCAGGGCTTTCCGGGACATGATCACCTCATGGTCTATTTTAACATTGAAAACCTGGTCTGCGCCAGGTCGCCGACTTCGCCAAAGTAGCCTTGGCTACGACGGCTGAAAGAGATAGATGGCTCTGCCTTGGAGTTTTGTGTCTA
>JADFWI010000460.1 GCA_015222985.1 Pseudomonadota bacterium
CTTTCCTGCAGGAAAGAGCTGCGGATATTTTGCATATCCATTATTGGGGGGAGCCATGGTACCGGAAGGTTTTCGGGGCAGCCAGGAATTGCACTTGTAGGGTGGTGGAAAATATTAACACGCCACTAGAGCCGTTTGTACAGGACGGGATTGAAAAGTACATCTTTGTCAGCAATTATGTTATGAATCTCTCGGATGCACCGGACAGGTCTGCAGTTATTTATCCAGGCAGCGACCTGAAGATGTTTCAACGCGGTGGGGCGCCCATACCGGACGATGCTATCGGAATGGTCTATCGTCTTGAGGAAGACAAGCTCATGGGGGACTCGATTCAGGTCTTTATTAAAGTGGTCAAGAAAAGACCCCAGACAAAGGCTTATATCGTAGGAGGAGGGATCCTGTTTGATTCCTACAGGAATCAGACAATAAATGAAGGTGTTGCCGAAAATTTTGTGTTTACCGGATATGTCGCATATGAAAAACTTCCAGAGTATTACAGAAAACTATCACTGTTCGTGGCCCCTGTCTGGAGCGAAAGCTTTGGGCAGGTCTCGCCCTTTGCCATGAGCATGAAGATACCGGTAGTTGGATACAACATCGGGGCCTTGCCCGAAATTCTGGGAAGCGCTGATTGCCTGAGAAAGGACCCGACCAAGCTTGCTGAACTGATAATAGGACTACTGGACGATAGACAGAAAAGGATCGAAATCGGCACTGCAAATTATGCCAGGGCCTGCGATTTCTTTTCGATTGAAAATATGATAAGGAAATATGACCTTCTTTACAGTCGATTGCTGAAGTAAAAATCCGCGTTTACTATCTCACACTGGAGTTGTAAGGGGACTTGGTCGAGCTTTATGAAAATTGTGCAGATAAATACTTATGATATCACCGGTGGGGCCGCCCGGGCCGCGTACCGTTTGCATCGGGGCTTGCTTCAGATCGGACAAGATTGTCGGACGTTGGTCAGGTATAAAGCCTCAACTGACGATTCTGTTTTTTGCGTAATCCCGAAAAACCCGCCAGAAAAAGTTGACGAG
Source organism: Pseudomonadota bacterium (assembly GCA_015222985.1). Lineage (GTDB taxonomy): Bacteria > Desulfobacterota > Desulfobacteria > Desulfobacterales. The sequence continues at coordinate 1,041 of JADFWI010000460.1, forward strand.
GAATTCTTTCTCAGCGTGGCAATTCAGCAACACTATATTAATTCGCACCGGACGGACATAAGCAATACCATTTTTTCGCTTCCATACCCCGGTTATGATCTTTCGACTTTACCCATGGTGCAGGCAGCCGACATTATCAATTTGCACTGGGTGGCCCAGTATCAGTCCCCGTTAACTCTGCACAAGTTGTTTGTCCTGGGTAAACCAGTGGTGTGGACTTTGCATGACCACTGGGCCTTTACCGGTGGGTGCCACTATTCGGCTGGATGCGAAGAGTATTGTCATGGATGTGCCCCCTGCCCCCAGTTGGCTGATGATCCGTTCGGACTGCCGGAGGCGGTTTTAAAAGATAAACTAAGATTTTTCGAAGATGCTAATTTAACCATTGTCACGCCAAGTCGATGGATGGCCGAGTGCGCCAGGCAGAGCAAGCTTTTCAAAGACCTGCGGGTAGAGGTGATTCCCAATTCTCTGGAAACCGATGTTTTTAGTCCACAGCCCAAATCAGAAGCCAAGGAGAGTATTGGGATTGCGGCCGAGACCATTACCATCCTCTTTGGTGGTGTAGACAGCAACGAAAGAAGAAAAGGGTTCCGGGAACTCAAGGCCGCCATCAAATACTGCCTGAAGGATACCCGGTTTCAAAACCTGGTTGAAAGCGACAAAATCAGGATGATTTGCTTTGGCCGTCCCTACGACGACCTTAATACAGTGGGCATGCCAGTGGTTCCTTTGGGTTACCTCGATTCAGATGAAAAGATAAGCGCAGCCTATTGTGCTGCGGACATATTTGTTCTACCTTCCCTTGAGGATAATTTGCCCAATACCATGTTAGAGGCTATGAGTTGCGGCACACCGGTTGTCGCTTTTGATGTGGGTGGTATGTCTGATGCGGTGATAAATGGAGTGACAGGTCAACTCGTCCCCATTGGTGATACCCGGCAAATGGGCAAGGCGATCCTATCTCTCATCTTCAATTCTGAGAAGAGAGGGGTGATGGGAAAGAAGTGCCGCGAGAAGATAGAAGAGCAATACAAATTGGAGATCCAGGC
>JADFWI010000004.1 GCA_015222985.1 Pseudomonadota bacterium
TACGAATTGAGAGTTGAAGTGGAAAGATTTACGGACCAGTTCCACTGAGTCCCATATTAGGTTTGATATTTTAGATTTCTGATAAGGAAAAAAGAGCATCCCTCCGGGAATGATTGAAGTTTGAATTGAACTACTCAAACACTCGACGCCACCCCTCCCCCACAAAGCTTGCCCTTCTCTCATTTCTTTTTTGAATATTTTTCTGTCAAAGCCGTAAGAGTCAATAAAGGACAGGAAACAGGGGACGTCGTCTTCGATTAAGGGTTCGCGAAGAAATAACTTAGCATTTTCAGGAGTCGAGGCGCACGCGTGCAGAAGTCGGTATTCGAGTGTGCTAACCTCAATGAGGAACAGTTTCTAAAAATGAGAAACAGGGTTGAGGACTGCATTGACAGCACTCAGGATACTGTCAGGTATTACCGTTTGTGTCGGGGTTGTCTGCGGTCCATGGAGTATGCCGGCTTGGGAGACCCTCCGGTCACGGAGCGTTATCGTGTTGTCTGAGGAAAGTGTAGGGGGGTCTTCATTCTTGACAAACTGGCATTGTGTTGTCAGAAAAGAAGACGTATTACCCTTTTTCTGGCCCCGAGAGAAGGAAAGTGTAATGGATATCAGAGCTCACGGGGACCCGGGAACGCTTAAAGAATGAATGAATACCACCGGGAACAATCAGATGCCATTGTTGTGGTGCGGGATTACCTCAAAACGCTGCCTGCCTCGGCAATGGCAAGCCTGAAGACGAGGATAAGAGGCTATCTTGGATTCAGAAAGGACGTGGACTCGTTTTTGCGACGCCATTTTTCGGAGCTATGCACCGAGGCGTGTTTTCAAAACCGATATAGCGCTTGCTGCAGTCGTGAAGGGATTACTACTTTTTTTGCTGATGTGATGATCAATGTTTTAGTGTCTCCGGAGCAAGAAATTGATGGGCTCCTTCAGGTCCTCAGTGTGCCAAACCTGAGCTCAAAATGTGTGTACCTTGGAAAAAAGGGTTGCCTCTGGCGCGTAAAGCCCATCGTTTGTGAGATGTTTCTTTGCGAACATGCCAGAAATGCGGTTTTTGACAAAGAGCCCGGGGCACTGAGACAATGGGAAAGACTAAAACGCAGAGAAAAAAGATACACCTGGCCGAGCCGCCCCGTGCTTTTTGATGACCTGGAAACATATTTCATAGAAAAGGGATATTGCTCCAGCCTCATGTATCTTCACAACAGTCCCGGGCTGTTGAGGGTAAAGGCGCAGGCAAGGGGGGCGAAGAGAGCCAAGGCTGCGTAGCGCCTATACGATGCGCTTGAAGTCTTTTTCGATTTGACGAAGGGTCTTTGAGATTATGGTTGGCCGACCATGGGGACAATGGGTAGGGTGTTCGATGGTGTCCAGTTGTTTCAGTAGCGTCTTCATTTCTTCATCTGAGAGCCTCTTGTTGGCCCTAATGGCCCCGTGGCAGGCCATAATGATCAGACACTCATCCACCGCACGGAGGAGGCCGGAGGCAAGTCCGATGTCAGCCATCTTTTCGATTATTTCCATGACAAGGGGCTCAGCAGGCTTGCCTGCGAGGATGTCCGGAACAGACCTGATCAAGTAGGTCCTTCCTCCGAAGGGTTCTATTTCCACGCCAATTGCGCCCAGGTCTTTCAGCAGGGTGTCCAAGATACCGGCTTCGCGATGGCTCAGTTCCAGTCGTTCAGGAATAAGCAGGCCCTGGGTGGCAATTCTTGAATGTTCGTAGGCAGCCTTGAGGGATTCAAAAACCACCCGTTCATGGGCGGCATGCTGATCGATGAGGACCAGACCCTCTTCGGATTCACATACGATGTAGGTGTTGTGGAGCTGCCCAATGACCCTGAGGGAAGCAAAATGCTTTTCCTCCCACAATCGTGGCTGGGCATCAAGGGGGGCGCCGTAGGGCTTTGGCAGGGCTTCGGACATGGGTTCGCCGATCTGGCCATGAGGTGGAAAAATGGTGTAATGCCGAGGCTCGTGAACACGTTCGGACGCAGGCAGCTTTCCCCAGGTAGGGCGGCTTGAGGTGTTGAGCGTTGCGGCTATGCCCCTTGCAATTGTATCATGAACTTGGCCAGGAGCATCGAAACGGACCGAGCTCTTGGTAGGATGAACGTTTACATCTACCTGATCCGGGGGCAGTCTCAGAAAGAGCACGACCACCGGGAGCTTTCCTTTCATAAGGCGTCCGGCATAGCCTTGCATGATGGCGTGATAGAGCACCTTGTCTCGAACGAAGCGACCATTCACGTAAACATATTGCCCGCGGGAAGTTGTTCGCGTGATCTCCGGAGACGCGACGAATCCGTTGACGCTGAGGTTGCCGCTCTTGTAGTCTACCTCAAACAGCTTATCTTCCAAGCCGCCCCCCAGGACCTCGGTTATGCGGTGAAGAGGAGTTGAGGTGGGACTCCAGTTTCCCAGGGCCTTTGCGTTGTGGTAGAATTTAAAGTGTATGCCGGGCCAAGCCAGGGCCATACGCGTAACAGTGTCGCTGATGTGGCCCATCTCGGTCTGGTCGGTTTTCAGATACTTCCGTCTGGCAGGGGTATTGAAAAACAAACGGCTGACCGTAATCATGGTTCCTTTAGCGGCTCCGACTTCAGAGACTTGTTTGATCTGTCCGCCTCTAACGACAATTCGGGTGCCCACATCAGAGGACTCGGTCCTGGTGACAATCTCCATGTCTGAAACAGAGGCAATGCTGGGAAGGGCTTCTCCTCTGAACCCGAGGGTGGATATGGAAAAAAGGCCTTTTTCGTCATAAATCTTGCTGGTTGCATAGCGTTCTAAGGCAAGGAGGCTGTCATCGCGCTCCATGCCAATCCCGTTGTCTGAGATTCTAATGACGGCCCGCCCACCTTTTTTTACTTCCACGGTGATCTGAGTACTCTTGGCATCAATGGCGTTTTCTATGAGCTCCTTTGCCACGGAGGCCGGACGCTCCACCACCTCGCCTGCAGCGATCTTGTTGGAGAGTATTTCAGGAAGAATTCTTATCCGTGCCATCTTGATGAAATCGCTTTGCGATTCAACACCCTTAGTCCTTCTTGGCAAAAAAGCGGAGAAGGAATTCGGCATCCTTGGGTGACAGGTCAAATTTGGCACATGCCTGTTCA
>JADFWI010000461.1 GCA_015222985.1 Pseudomonadota bacterium
ATTATCCACCACTGCATGGGGACCTTATAGACCAGTTGCTTGCTGGCTCGTTCTGAGAAACGGTGGTCCTTGCCAAAGCTGAACATCTCCTTTACGGCTTTTTCGTGGCAGAAGCGGGTAATGTCGTGAAAAGTCCGGCACCCCTTTGGGTTGAAATCATCGCCATCCGGATCAGTCAGGTTCAGGGGCACAACATATTCAAGGGCCTTTTCCAGAATATGGTAAACAGGGCTTCCTTTCATCAGGCTCGCTCTTTCAACCGAGGCCTCTTCAAGCAGGCATTCGACCCTTCCTTCATAGACCTTCCGGCCGTCTGCATCAACCGTTATGATATCGCCATTTTGAATCTTGCCCGTGGCCTCAAGGGTGTCGAAAAGGGCGGGAACATTGAACTCTCTTGAAACAGTCGCCAGATGTCCCGTGACACCCCCTCGATCCGTTACCACTGCTGCTGCCCGGTTCAAGAGCGTGGCCCATTGGGGTAAAGAATGCTGCGCTACCAATACCGCTCCAGCAGGAAACTGGAGCAGATCCACAGTGGTATCCACCAGAAAGGCAGGCCCGCAGGCAACCCCCGAGCTGGCCGTCACACCACCTTGCAAGACAACGGGCTCCTGCACTTTGAAACCCGGCCCTTCTTCCACACCTTTTGTTTCTGTGTCCATTTGTCTTAACGGTCGGCTTTGCAGTGTTCTGATGACACCGTCTTTGTCAACGGCCCACTCAATGTCCTGAGGGCATCCATAGTGGTCTTCAAGACGACAAGCCAACCCGGCCAGGGATACTGCCTGATCATCAGTGATAGAAGGATCGTCCCTCTCATCACCTGTCAACTCCATGCGGCAAACCCCTTCTTCGGCAAAACAGACGAATTTCTCTTCCTTTCTTTGAATATTCTTTTTCAGGATCTGAGCATGGTCTCCCTTTGAAACCACAAAAAGATCCGGGGATGCAGTGCCGTCCACGACCGATTTGGCAAGCCCCCAGACCGCATTTATAAGCACCACGTTATTGCGAATGTTGCCCGGATCACGGGAATACATCACGCCGCTTGCCACCGCTTCAACCATTGCCATGCAGCCCACACACATGGCTATGTCTTCATCTCGAAAGCCCATGTTCAAACGGTACGTAAGGGCCTGGGGGGTGTATTTGCTTGCCAGAATCTCCTTAAATGTGTAGGCCAAAAACTCCTGGTTCACATTAAGCTCGGAGCGATACTGACCCGCGAAAGAGGCCTTTTCCGTATCCTCGCCCATGGCGCTGCTGCGCAAGGAGACATTCACGCCTTTTTCTGTTTTCTCTTCAAGGTCCTTGTATGCGGAAAGGATCGCCTCTTCAAGCTCACCCGGTAATTGCGATTGAATAATAAGCTGCTGAATATCAGCACTTGCCTTGTGCAGCATCTCCATATCTTCAAGATCCAGAGGCTGAATCCGCCGGTTGATTTCTTCTTGGAGATTACTGTGTTTGAGGAACAGATCATACGCAGAGGCCGTGATAACAAAGCCTTCCGGCACCGAGAGGCTGACCCGATTCAGGATCTCCCCCAAATTCGCCATCTTGCCGCCGACATGATCGGCCATGTCCTTGTTTACGGCCTCAAGAGGCAGGATCAGTTCGCCCTGTCCAAATTCCTTGCGCTCTTCCAGGATCTGTTTGACGCCGTTCTCGATTTCCGCAAAAACGTCATAGAGGGCCTCATAGCGGTTGGAGGAGATCTCGTTCATGTTCTGAATTATCTTGTACACATTGACCGAAACAGCAGTGCAGTTAGCGCGAACAAAGGCCATGCCAAAGCTGTGGCTCCCGCGAAGGGCGTGTTCCATGTCGGACATGATATGGAGCGCCGTATTATTGGCGTTTAAGAGGGCCGTAAAGCTCCAATATCTCGCCTTAAACATAGATCGCAGTTCTTCCGGCGCTTCCTGGGGCTCTCGCTTACCCGCTCCTTTTACAACTTTCTTGACCAATCGTGTCAATCCAAACACAACGCTACCTCATAACCCCTTACTCTTGCCTTTCCCGCAAGTACCCCTTAAGCATCTTCGCCATAAGAATGCCGCAAGGGGCAAGGATAGCCACCAGCAACACGACACGGGCCGGGACAATCACACCAAACTGTTTGAGAAGAACAGACAACCCAACCGTGATCGCGGTAAGAGCATACAAAAGACGAATGCCCGGGCCCTTGACATAATGGGCAGTGCGGCTGCAAGCCTGCGTGCCGACGAGGGTGCCAACGAGAATCCATAACACGGCAATGATCTCAACGTGTCCCTTCAAGGCATAGGTGAGTGCCCCGTAACCGCCTGAAAAAGCTGTGCAGAAAAGATCGGTCCCCATGGCAATGGCCGCCGGCAGGCCCATGAGATAGATCATGGCCGGCAAAGGCAAGAAGGCGCCGATCACCCCCAAAAGGCCAAAGAGCCATCCGGTTATAAAGGCAATACCAACAATGACCCACAAAGACACCCGAACGCCGGATGCTGACAAAGTAACTACAGGCGGGAGTTTCATTGCCTGAAGCGTTCTCGATACGGCGGTCCCGCCTTCGTCAAGTGGCGGAAGCCAGCCCTGGTCCGAAAATGTCTCATCGTGCTGAACGCCTGTGACCTTTCTGTATTCTATGAACATGAACAGACCCAGCCCAAGGAGCACAGCAAGATAAGCCATACGGATAATGATTCCGGCCATATTCAACTCAGCAAGCCATATGACCGTCCGTGCACCTGTCTCAATGCCGGCGACCATACCGATGATCATCAGCACAACAAGTTTGAGTTCCACTTGCTGCCGCCAACCACCTCTAATGGCCTTTAGACACGCCTTCACGGTCATCTGGGCAAGGTCAGTCCCTATGGCCAGAGGTACAGGAAAGCCAAATACATTCAAGGCAGGCGTCACAAAACACAAGCCTCCAATGCCAAAAAACCTGCTCAGAACCCCGACGGAAAATCCGATGGCGATAAGGACCCATACGTTGAAGTCCCGGTTGAGGGCAGGAAGCCTTACGATGTACCAGGGAACCTCATGCTCCCCGGACGCCGCAACAGATTCGGCAGTCGGAATCCGGACGGAGGAATCGCTCTGTGCCTTGGAGACGGCCTGGCAGTTGTTGATGTCAAGGGAGAGGGTCAGCCCCAGAAATAACAAGATCAAAATGATATGATGGACTTTCATTTTTCCATTCTCGATGACTCAATCGTAAAGTACGGTCATGACACAACATTGCCTCTTGAATCCACCTTGATCCCATATCGATTCAGTTTGTATCTCAAGGTTCGCGGGCTGATATTAAGGATCTGGGCGGCCCGTTCCCTGTCGCCCTGCACACGATCAAAGACGTCCAGGATGGCCTTTGTTTCCGCCTTTCTTTTGACTTCTCCCAGATCCATGGCCGGAGGTTCTTTGAAGTGCCATAGAAAGTCAGAAGGGAGTTGCTCTATACCGATCGTATCCTCGACGTTCAGGATAAGAACCCTTTCCAAGAGGTTTTTCAGTTCCCTCACATTTCCGGGCCAATCATAGCGGCAAAAAACATCCATGGCCTCTGACGATACAGCAGGTCTCGGTTTTTCGTACCTGACGCTTAATTGATCCAGAAAGTAATTCACCATCTCGGCGATAGCGCTCTTTCTCTCCCTTAAAGGAGGTATGTAGATTGGCACGACATGAAGACGATAGAACAGGTCCTCTCTAAACTCCCCCTTTTTGACCAGGTCTCTGAGGTCTTTGTTCGTTGCCGAGATAATCCGAACATCCGCCTCAATTTGCTCATTTCCCCCAATGCGTGAGAACCGAAGATCTTCCAGGACCCGCAAAAAATCCACCTGATTTTCCAAAGGCACTCCGGAAACCTCATCGAGAAACAGAGTGCCTTTGTCAGCCGTCTCAAAGCAGCCCTTCTGCCTGCAAATGGCCCCTGTGAAGGATCCCTTTTCGTGTCCAAAAAGCTTGTCTTCGAACAGAAGGCCTGAAAGGATGCCGCAGTTCACCGGAACAAAAGGGTTTTCAGCCCTTGAGCTCTCAAGGTGGATCATCCGGGCAAGCATCTCCTTGCCTGTGCCGCTTTCGCCTGTTAGTAGCACATTTACATCGTATTTGGCAACCTGATGCACCAAGTTGATAATGAAGCGCATCACGTCAGAACCGATGATAAATCTCTGCATTATTGATTCCTTGTGTGTTCTTAACCACAATACCATCTGAGTGTCAAACAGATTCAGCTCCATAGCGGCAATCTTCTGTTTGTTTTGGCAAAAACTTGCCGGAATCATCTCAGCGCTGTCGCTTTCTTCAAGCTGTCACAAAGGGAAAAGCATTAAAGAACAATATGTTATTGCAAAACGAGAGTATTCTCGCGGCTTGGTATGACCCTTGCTTAATAGTCTGGGGAATGGGAGAGGACATGGTATTGCTTTTGCTGCAAAGTACCAGGTTTCCCATGTCAGAATAAACAACACTGATTCACAAGGAGGGGTGTCATGCCGAGTGCTAAAAAGGTCAAGGATTTCATGGTTGAAATAACCGAGTATCCCCACATTGCATACTGGATGAGCGTGAGGGATGCCATCGCCATGATTCACAGTTCTTATGATGAGACAGCGGGTCTGGGAGAGCACCGCATGGTTCTGGTATTTGATGAAAAGTATCAACTCAAGGGTCTCCTGACACTGAAGAGCCTTCTCATGGGCATTGAGCCAAAGTTTCTTAGAAGGGACGAAACGTCGCCTTTTGAGGGACTCAGGGACAAAGACTATGCAAGCCTTTCTGCCCTTGTGGAAGGGACCTTTTCCAGCAGGTGCAAAGAGGAGGCGGGAAAGCCGGTCAGTGAGGTCATGGTACCGATCCGGGCAACGGTTGAGGCAAATGATTCTGTTGAAAAGGCGGCCTTTGTCATGCTTCAGGCGGACGTGAACCTGCTCCCTGTGATGGATGGCGAGAACATAGCAGGTGTCTTGCGCATGAGTGATGTTTTTAACGAGTTGACTGGAATCGTATTAGAGTAAGGGAGGAAACGCATAATGGTTGAAAACAGTAAGCCGATTGCCTCCGGGGCAGGTCTGCCGGAGATGCCTGATGAAATCGTTCTTTCTCCTGAAAAGCCCAGGCTGGACTGGAAACGCCTGCTTTTCATAGCAATAGGGATTGTCCTCTTTTTCATAGTCTATTCTGCCCCGCCGTGGCCGGACGCGGTGGACCCCATGGGAAAGCACTTTGCTCTGTCCAAAGAGGCCAAGGGGGCGCTGGCCGTTTTTTTGCTGGCCGGCACCTGGTGGATCTTTGAGGTTGTGCCGATCGGGGTAACCAGTATCACAATAGGGGTGCTGCAAGCCCTATTTCTCATCCGGCCTGCCAAGGCAGCCTTTAAGGATTTCATGGATCCTTCCGTGATGTTTATCTTTGGCTCAATAGTCATCGGCATGGTTTTTACCAAGACGGGCCTCACCAAGCGCCTGGCCTATAAGATGCTGGCTATTGTGGGAGAAAAAACCAGCATGATCTACCTCGGCTGTTTTGTGGTCACGGCGGCCATGACCCATGTCATGGCCCACACGGCCGTTGCTGCTACCATTTACCCCCTCCTTATGGCCATCTATGCCCTTTACGGAGAAGGAGACAAAAAAACCAAATTCGGGAAGGGCCTTTTCATGGGCATGGCCTATGTGGCCGGCGCAGGAAGCATCGTAACCCTGTTGGGCGCTGCGCGCGGCGCCGTGGCCATCGGCTTTTATAATGACATCATGGGAAAAGACATCAGCTTTTTTCAACTGACCTATTACATGTTCATTCCCGGATGGATCATGGTGTTTATCCTGTGGGGATTTTTCATGGTCTTTTTGAAACCGGAAAAAAAGACCATCCCCGGTCTCAGGGAAAAGGCCAAGAAGCTCAATGAGCAACTAGGCAAAATTACCGGCAAAGAAATCCTGGCGGCATCCATTGTCATTGGCGTCATCTTGGTCATGGGCCTGCGGTCCTTTGTCCCGGCCCTGAAAGTGATTGACAAGACAGCGATTGTCCTCTTGTCGACGATCTTGTTTTTCATTACAAGAATTCTCGATATTAAGGACCTGGAAGAGATCCCCTGGAATATTATCTTGCTCTTTGCCGGGGCCATGAGCATCGGTTTTTGCCTGTGGGAAACCGGCGCAGCCAAATGGATGGCGGTGAACTGGCTTGCCATGTTCCAGGAAGCTCCCGGGTTTGTATTTATCATGAGCATAGCCTTTTTTGTCATGATCATGACAAACTTTATCATGAACGTGGCTGCCATTGCTATCTCGCTGCCTGTGGCCCTGGTGATTGCCCCTTATCTGGGCGTATCCGGCGAAGTGATCCTCTTTGCATCACTGGTCACGGCCGGCATGCCTTTTCTCCTGCTGGTAGGCGCGGCCCCGAATGCCATAGCGTATAATTCAAAGCAGTTTACCACGGGCGAGTTCTTTGCCTACGGCATTCCGGCAAGCGTCCTCCTGATGGCAATAGTGGCCCTGTGCGTATGGGTGATCTGGCCAGTCCTGGGAATGCCGATTACTCTGCCGGCACCGTAATATAACACATACCGGAGGTTTATATGGACTATTTGAAGCGTCCCCGCATTATCCCTGACAACCGTGCCGTGATGGCCCGTCAATACAACCTGGCCACATTTTTTGGAAAGCTCAAAGAAGTGGTGGCAGACTATTGTAAGTTTGATATGGCCACAACCATGCCTGTAAAGGTTGAGTGTCCGGATGAGAGCCAGGGCCTTAAGCTCCTCTATTTCATCGCCACTTTCGGCACCTCTCCTTTTGTCGGGGGAAAGGTGGGAGCCGAACTCGACACCAAGGCCATTGTTCCGGCCTCACATCACGCCGAGAACTTGGTATATGTGATGGGAAGCCACACCGGGTACGACCACCAGGCCGAGACACTTGGAAAGATCTATCGCGAAAAAGAGGGGGGCTTTAGCGCATGCTGTGGCAAATTGGCCGGCGTCATGGAGCCTTACTTGAAAGAGTACGAATATGCCAAGAACAGCATTAAGCTCTTCAAAGAAGAGGGCAGGGTTTTCCTTGAGATTCCAAACCGGCTCCTTGGGATTCACAGCTCTGATGAGCCCCACCCTGCCAAGCTATGCCTGGATCCCTCTTTGATAAGAGGCAATCCGGAATCTGAAGGTGTCATGACCGCAGAGAGTCCACGCTCTGTTATTTTTGAGGTTCATCCGGATCTGCAACATGCCCTTGAGGCGAAAAAGCAGGCCATAACGCACGACCCCGCCCCAATAGGAGACGAACTTGCAGGTGACTATTTCAGATTCCTTTGGACTTCGTCCGCCCCCTTTCCGGATGACATTACGCGGCGACTGCATCCGCTTATGCATCAAATCGTATCCAGTCTGGACTATCCTCCTATGGCCACTATTGCAAATGTGAACACATGGATAGAGTTCAACCGATTCGTAGACGCCATCCATGCGATTCCGGATGTGTTGCCCAGGGGGGTCTTTGGCGTGTCCGGTTTGACAGTCGATCTGTATTTTGAAGAGCGGACTTATCATTATTCCAATGTTTATTACCCCCAATACGCCTTCTTCAAACCGGCCGGCCAACGAGAGGGGATTGTCATGGGGCCGTCTGAGATCAACAACCTCCTGGATTCTTATGCCCCTCCAAAGGGGAGGCTCTCCCTAGACCAGATACTGGAATGTAATGACCAGGAGGAGACATGGCACGCGAAAAGGGAGTAAAGGATCTAATCATTCCCCTGACTGATTTTCCTCACATGCCCTACTGGGGAACCCTTAGGGAGGCGATTGTGCAGCTCAACGTCTCCTATGAAACAGGACACCATACAATCCTGGTCTTTGACGAGACATACAAGCTTGTAGGCATGCTTTTGCAGAATGACATCTTAAGGGCAATTGAGCCAAAATTTGGTCAGCACAACAAGGAGAATATTCCAATATCATGGGACGACCTGCTCAACACCGTAAGCGAAAAGCGGCTTGCCCTGCCCATAAAGGAGTTCATGTCCGAGGCCACGGTCACGATTGATAGCGAGGAGAGCATTTTGATGGCTTCTCACATGATGCTGGAGGAGGCCACCTATCTCCTGCCGGTCACGGAAGGGGAAAGGCTTATCGGGGTTGTGCGGATGGAAGACCTGTTTCACGAAATAACAAACACTATGTTAAAGCTATAACCGCGATACGTAACCGTTCACGGTTACAAAAAGATGAACATCGAACATCGAACGTTCAACATCGAATGTTGAATGGGAAAACAGGAAACAG